>NZ_JBEYSL010000008.1:0-36132 GCF_040642735.1 Micromonospora sp. NPDC047753
CTCAAAAGCTTCGAATCGATGGCAGGCCATCGCTTCAACCTCACCACCGTTTCGGTCGAGCCCAATGTCTGGGGCGGCGTCGGCCGCGGGCGGGGAACCGTCCTCCGGCGCCTCAACCAGCTCGTCAAGTCCGCAACATGGCTACAGGAAAAGACCGGCCGCGAACTTCTCGTCCAAGGGCCGCTCACCACCAGCGCACCGGCCACGGCTATGAACGAGTGGGACGTACGGGTTGTCGAAGGTAGCAGTGAGCAGATGGTCCTGCCGGCAAACTCGGTGCACCTAGCCCTAACCGATCCGCCGTATCACGACGATGTCCAGTACGCAGAGCTGTCGGGCCCGTTGCGTGCTTGGGCCCGCCTCGCGAACGAAAAGCTCACCAACGAGGCGCTCACCGGCGAAGCCGTGGTCAACAGCACCACTGGCCAGCTCGTCGATGACGGCGCCTATGAGGCGCTCCTAGGCCGCATCTTTAAGGAGGCCCGACGGACGCTCCGTCCCGATGGACATCTCATCTTCAGTTATGCCAACCGCAGCCCACGCGCCTGGGCCGCCGTCTTCGGCGCGCTGCAGACGGCCGGCCTACGCGCCGTGGGCTGCGAGATGGTTCACAGCGAAAACGAGACTGACCACGCCAAGCGGGGCGTGCGCGCTTGCACCCTCGACCTCATGCTCGACCTCGTCCCTTCCGGACCACACACCGTCGAGCAACACCGGCCGCATCCCGCTCCGGACATTCCACTCACTGATGAACGACGGTTCCTCAGTGTCGTTGCCGACATGTTCCTACAGGTCGGCGACCTTGAAGACGGATGGCGCCTCAAGATCCAGAAGATGCTCTCCGAGCATCCCTTCATCACATCACCGACCGACCGAACTGCCGAAACAACCGTGGAAGAAGTCGCATCTTTAGGCCAGCATTAACCGACGCACAGGACCAGGGGTGGGCAGGGCACCTAGAACTCCTGATCAACACGCTCTTCGTGCTTGCGGCCAACGTCTTACTGTGGCATCCACTGTCTGCTCGTCAGACCGAAAGGCCTTCTCGGCCTTGGCCGCTGGGCTGCGGAAGTGGATCTCCCGGGCCGGTCAGGGCATAGGCAGGTCGGACTTGAGGCACCTGTACGACTGGGCCTTCGGCAGAACTGGGAGCCCAGGCCACACGGCGACACAGGCCCTCCAGTTTTCGCGACCACGAGTGTCCGGGTTAGCCGCGCCTCGCCGAGAGCGTGCCCGACTATGGCCTACTTGACCCGGTCGATGGGTTTCTAGATTTGCATCCTGCGGTCTCCCGACACCATGCAGTCTATCGACTAACTTCACCCGCATTCAGCGCTGTCGGTGCCCGAGACGGTGTACAGGATCTGGTCAAAGGCTCGGTGAGCCTCCTCCCGTGGCAGCTCATATGGCCCTGCCGGATCGGTCATGATCGCGACGAAGCGTTGCCTCAGCGCTGGTAGGGGGTCGATGTCAAGGCGGGCACCTACGTCCTGAACGGCACGAACCACGGTCGCCCCCAATGACGACGACGAGCCGTTGAGGTAGGCGAGCACGGTCGCGCCGAGGCTGCCGAGCACGAGTTCCACGGGCTCCAGCGCTGCGGTCAGCCCTTTTGCGCACGCCGCGACGAGGGCACCGAGTCCGTCGGCATCGTCCCTGGCTAGCCGAGTTAGTTCAAGGACCATCGGACCAACCTCCTCGGCAGCTGTCGCTTGCCAAAAAGCGGGTCGTGTCAGGTTGAGCCGGGCATGCGGCGACATCGGTCCGTCACACTCGAGCGCTTGGACAACCAACGGCCATGGCGAAGGCAGGTCGACGACGTTTCCGCGGAAGAGCTTGGTGACGACGGGCTCGACGTGAATTACCGTTCCGGCGTCAAGGAGCGCCTCGACCAGGGCGAGGGTGCCGAAAGCTGGCACGCCCTGCGACCGGGCCCAGGCTCTCAGGGCTACGTCGTCGCTGTAGAGCGGGATGCCGTTTTGCTTGGCGACGAGAACGGCGGCCACCCAGGGCGTGGTTACGGCGCCGGGTGCGGCAGGTAGGTCTTCGACCGGGGCGGCGACATCTGTCAGCTGGCAGTCCTGTGCTGCTCTCTGAGTTGCCGCTGTGCGGACGACGGAGGACCTCTTCTGCTCGGACGACATTTCTCCCGATGAGAGTCGGCCAGTCTTGGAGGATGTTGGGTCTCGCGCCGCCCTGGCGCGGCTGTTGGCGGCCAGGTGGCTGTGGAGGATGTCCGACGCCACAGGTTTGGCGATTCGGACGTTCAGGAAGGCGGCCCGCACTGTTGGCCACAGCTGGGCGACCGCGGCAGCCAGGTACACGGCGGAGGTCTCGATGCTGACTGTCCCGCCGATCGCCTTCTTCGCCACACTCAGCTCGGCTTCCGTGACCGCGTCGCTGGGATCGACTGCGGGAACGACGCCGGCGAGGTCGTCGGCAAGGGACAGCAGATACGGCAGGCCGGTGGCCAGACTCAGCGAGCCAAGCGCGGCTTGGCCGGCGTGGACGGCCGCGGCAGCGTGTTGTGGGAGCGCGGTCACCAGATCGAGCGGGTCGTCAGGTCTCGCACGGATCTGGCTGACGTCGGCATCGATGCGGACAGCACGGGCTGGGTCATGTTCGCTCAGGAACCTGGTCCAGGCTTGTGTCAGCCGAAGGTGAAGCTCCTCGGACACCGGGACGGGGGGAGGGTCACTCAGGTCGGTGGCTACGACGTCGCCGCCGGTCATCGCTGTGATGTTGGGCGAAGGTCGGCATGTCTGCACGAGCGAGAACAGGAGGCGTCCCACGACCTCGCCCGGGGTGCGGTCGTGTTCCGCTATGGCGAGGGCTTGCTCGGCGCTGGCGGGTGTCCAGCCTTGGAGGCGGTGCAGGTCGGTCCACGCCTGCAGTTGAGGGACGGTGCGGGGCGCGGGGTCGAAAGTCTGCAGGGTCTCGAATGCCCGTTCAGCATTGCCTTGGTTGTATTGGCTGATCACAATCGACCAGGCGTAGTCTCGCTCGTTTCCGTCGAGGTCCGCCGCCGTTGACGAGGGAAACGCGAGCTCGCCCGGCTGGCTCTCGTGCGAGTGTGCTCGCAAGCGGCGTGTTTCGGACAATCCGTCATGTCCCAGCCGTTCGCAGGAGAGCCAATCTCGGCGCTCGGTGAAAATATCGGTCAGTTTGCCTCGCAGGAGATGGCGAAGGCTGATGGGCAGGTCGGCGCGGCCCAGAAGCATGTTGGCCCGGAGAATCACCTCGTCCGTGCGTTCGGCATCGGTCAGCACTTCGAGGGCGTAGAGCGACAGCCGCGGGTCTCCGAACCGGAGGCTCGCGTGGTCGCACGCCCGGACACACTCATCGACGCGCCCTGCCGCGGCGAGTTGCCTGGCGTACTCCTCGGCGACGAGGACGCTCCCATCCCGGGCGACACGTAGCAGGCTCAGGGCCGCGTCGGGCTGGCCCGACGCGGCGAGTGCTTGCGCGTGTAACAAGTCATAGATCCCCTCCGTGAGGTGTCCGTCGTCTCTCATTTCGTCTAGGTCGGGGATGGGCCAGCGGCCAAGTTGCGCCAGATTTTGCAGCGCGACCAGTCGGTGCGGCCCAGCGGCGCCAGAGTTCAGGGCCTCCTGCCATCGCTGAGCTTGTACGTCTTTGCCCGCGTTACATGCCTGGGCGCGAACGGCCGCGCAGTGTGTGATCAGCTCTCGTCGTCCGCTAGCCTCGACCACCTTCGCCAGGCGGTCGCCACGATCCAGCTCGCCCAACTCGTAGCAGAGCCGAGCGGCGTAGAAGGCGAGATTCGGGGATCCTGCCTCGGCGTCAGTGGCCTCACCCTCTGGTCCTTGGAGTGCGACGCGGACCGCCGATCGTTCGTCGCCCGCCATGGCCCGAGCCTGAAGCAGGATCTCAGCAGGCCGAGTGCTGTCCGATCCCCAACGGCGACGCGCGGATCGCGCAGACGCCGCCAGAGCCGCGGCCTGGTGATAGTCCTCGAGCTGGGAGCCACCACCTTTGGGTCGCGGCCGGCGCAGCAGTGCCTCGGCAAGAGCAATCTGTTGCGCCGGAGCGTCGGGCGAAAGAGCCAGTGCCTTCTCGTGCAACTCGACCGCGCCGTCGAAATCGCCAGCGACGGTCCGCTGCTCGGCCATGAAACGGAGGATCGTGGGTTCTACTCTCCCCTGATCTCCTTGCGGCAACGGCGGCAACGAAATGGGCCCCTTCCGTTCGCCGTGCTCGAGGGTGGCGATACCGATGCCTGCCAGACCTCTTGCGCCGGCGGACGACGCCCGCGTCAACAGTGCGTGGGCTCGTTCGCGGTCGAGGTCGGCGAGGAGCAGACCCGCGAAGGCAAAGAACCGCCCCGCCAGGTCGTCGTTGGGGCAGGATTCCGCCGTCTGGCGGAAGCAGTCAGCGGCTAACAATGCCTGGTTGTGCTCGTTGGCGTAGTCGGCCAGCACGGACCACGCTAGCCACGGCCGTTCGCCCCCTTCGGCAATGATCTTCTCGACCGTGGCTCTCGGGTTCCTACGCCCGTTGACCAATTCCTCGGCAAGTTGCTGAGCCAGGTCGGGTGCCGTCTGCCGCAGCGCGACCAGCCTGTCGGCGCATCCGGAAGGGAGATTCCGCAGCCGTTCCCCGAAGGCGTCGTCTGGCTTACGGCGCGCGAGCTCTGCCAGCCTCTCGGCGGATCCGGCGTCCAACTGTTGGGTCGACGGCACGCGTACCTTAAAGCCTGCGCCAGTGGCAACGGCAGTCTCGTCGGTGACGACCTGCCAGTACGCGGTGTGAGTGTCTGGCTGGTAGAGCACCAGCAGCACAGGCAATGGGTAGCGCAGCCAGTAGCGGCGGTGGGTTTGGGATCGTTCGCGGTAGACCCAGCCGCTACCGTCAGGCGCCGGCTCGGAGAACATCGATTGTCCGGACTTGATCTGAAGTCCGAGTAGGCAACCCGTGCTGACACCGTCAACGACCGACTCCACCTGCGCGTCAATCCCGACGTCGGCGACGGGCTGGGGGCGAAAGTGCCAGCCAAGCCTGGTGTTGACCAGCAGCCCCACACCGTGTATGCCGGCGTCGCCGGTCACGGTAGTCAGTAGCTGGGTCACTAGGAGAGGTTAACGGCCACCGCCGACAGGACGGGGACCCGATTGCCTACCGGTGGACTGAGCGATTGGGCTGCGGTGGCGGCTTGTCAACGACGCTACTTTAGTTCGGCGACACCAAATGGGGTCCTGCTATGTTCTCGGGCGTGGATTATCTGTCCCCTGCCATCGCGACCCTCGACGCGAGTGGTGTCCTCGCCCCTCTCGCAGACCTCG
The DNA here is from genome assembly GCF_040642735.1 of Micromonospora sp. NPDC047753. Taxonomy (NCBI): domain Bacteria; kingdom Bacillati; phylum Actinomycetota; class Actinomycetes; order Micromonosporales; family Micromonosporaceae; genus Micromonospora; species Micromonospora sp. NPDC047753. The sequence continues at coordinate 5,304 of NZ_JBEYSL010000008.1, forward strand.
TTCGGCAGGTGTACCGGCGGGCAGCGGATCGGCACGAGCCCGAACTCGGCGACGACGCCATGAGCTTCGGAACCACAGTCTGGCGCAACCTGACGAACCTGGGCGTGGCGCAGTTCGCCGGACTCCCCGGCGTCAGCACGCGGATCGAGGACAATTCGCTCGAGATCCTGTGCGCGGGTTACATCCTGCGCCTCTACTCCCTACAGGGTGGCACCGGAGCCAACGTCGAGTCGATCCGCTGGGAGGGCAGTGAGGCCCGGCTCGGTGGCGCTGTCGAGAACAGTCGGCACGGCCAACTCGCTCTCGATGACGACGAGCAGTTCGCCGATGCTTTCGCGGGCGTGCTACCACGTCGGCGGCACCTTCGGGTGGCCCATGCCGGTGACATCGGCACAGGTGAGGCGCTGGCCTACATCGGCCTGCCGCGCGACAACCGTCACGGCGGCTCGCCCTGGTTCGAGGTCCAGTTGTGGATCGGACAGCCCGCCAGGACAACCATTGTGGCGGACGACGGCCCGGCCGGTAGCCTCGTCGGGCTTCGCGGCGAGGTCCCGATCCCAGAGCTAGACCTACAGGTTCGCCCGCGTAACGGCGCGGACAGGCGCCTGTCCGCACTCGCGTGAGGGCCGCCGGCAGCCGGGACGACGCGCCGGCGCTGGCAGCGGCAGCATTCCGGCCTCACGCCTTGACACTCGCCCGCCGGTGGCGGCGGATGCGCAAGAAGGATCTGGCGTACCAGGTGGGTGTCTCCGCGGCAGCCGTGAGCCAGTACGAGCTGGGGCAGTCTCGGCCGTCACCGGCGGTACTGTCCCGCCTTGCCTTGGCCCTGGCCATGCCGGTCCCGTTCTTCGCCGCCGGGTTCGCCGCCCCAGTCATGGCAGGCCAGCCCCACTTCCGGAGTCTGCGTGTCACCAGCCAGGCCGAACGGGACCAAGCGCTTGCTTTCGGCGAGATCGCCTGGCGGGTCGTCGATGTCCTGGAACGACACCTCGATTTGCCCGAACTCCGGCTACCTTCAGTCGATCTTCCCGAAGAAGGCGACAGCGGCGACCTCCAAGCGGCTGCACTCGATGCTCGCTGCGCCTTTGGCTTGGCCGACGAGCCGGTGCCGCACATGGTCCGCCTGCTCGAATCCCGAGGTGTCGTCGTACTGACGCTCCCCGACGTATCCGACAAAGTCGACGCCTTCTCCCACTGGTACGGGGTACGGCCGTTCGTGTTCACCAGCCCTCGCAAGAACGACAAAGCTCGTTCCCGGATGGATGCCGCGCACGAGCTCGCGCACCTACTGCTGCACCACGACGCCGAACCCGGAAGCCAGATCCTGGAGCGACAAGCCACCGCCTTCGGCTCGGAATTCCTCGTCCCGAGCAGCCGACTACGCGACGAGCTGCCCGGCCGCCTCGACTTCGAGCGCCTCCAGGAGTTGAAGAGCCGTTGGGGTATCTCGTTGAAAGCTCTCGTGTACCGCGGACACGAGATGGGCATCTACCGCGACCACACCTACCGTCGAGCCATGACCACGCTCACCGACTGCGGCTACCCGGAGCCCGGCGACCTAGGGCCTCGCGAACAGCCAGCGCTGCTGGGCAGGGCAGCGCAACTACTTGCCGACCAGCAGTACAGCGCAGCATCCGTCGCGCACCAGGCGGGCATGTCGACTGAGCTGTTGCAACTCGTGTTGACGGCTGGCTCGGACCGGATTGAACAAGCAGCCCTTCAGGTCTGACGACCAAGCGTCCTCGAATCTTCACACGGAACAGCAGGTCGAGCCGCCATCGCGCCGATGGCGGCAGGATCGCGACGACAGCCAGCGCGGCAGCCGGTCCTGCGACCTCCAGGATGGGTACGCGTGCAACCGCAGGGTTTCGACCCGCTGTAATTGAATCCGCTTTCGTCTACGGGGCGTCGACCTGCCTCAATTGGCTCAGCAGGTGCAGGTGCCCTCGACGGCTGGGGCGCGATCGCCGGCAGCACGGTCGACGGGCAGTCCTGTGGAACGGTGGGAGGAGCACGCCCCGGATAGACTGCCTGCCGCGGAGATCCCTACGTGACGGGCGAGGTGCACATGGATCCGGTGTCGACCATGGACGAGGACACGGCCCGAATGTTCCTGGAGAAGTTTCCCGAAGCCGCGCGTCTGGTGACCGCCACGACGACCGCGCTCGCTGAAGTACACCAGGCGACGCTGGCGTCGAACGACAGAAGCCAGGACCAGGTGATGCGCGAGTGGCAGGCGGTAGGTGCGGCGATCGACGCGCAGCTGCAGAGAGACGATCTCGATCCGGACCAGCGAGACCGTCTGATCGACCAGCGTTTCCTGGCCGCTCAACGGCTGACCGAAGCCGACGGCAGAAACAAGGCGTTCCTCGACCGGCTGGACGACCGCAAAACGCTGTTTGCGGTGGTCCTCGCCGCCACCGCGATCACCCTCGCAGCCGGCGGGAAGGCGATACTCCAGAACCGTTCACTGCTGAGCCGGATCAGCTGACGATCGCCGCCGAGACAGGACCCGGCATATTCACCCTGACCAGAAGCGGACCTAACCTTTCGGAACACCCTCTCAGACAGAACGAGCCTCACGTCCACGGGAGGCCCGCCATCCTTTCGCCAGGAGTTCTTAGCCTGGGCGTGGGAGGTTGCGGGCCAGCGCCCGCCGTGAAGAACCTCAGCCCGGCGTCCAGGATGGTTCCGGCTCGCCGGGTTTCAGGGCCTTGCCGAGGTAGTACGGGTCGTCGGGTGGCAGGTGCTCGTCGAGCTAGCGGCCGAAGATCTGGTAGCCGGCGTCCCTGAGCTGCTCACCGCGGTCTGCGGTGGTCTCGGTGATGCAGTCGCAGCCAGTGGCGGCACGGTCCGTGTGTACGAGGGTGCCAACCGGTAAACCTCGACCCGACTGCCACAGCTGCCGGCGGAAAGACCGATTACTGTCGGTGGGAGCCAGCCCAAGACTCCCGCTCGGTTGGGGAGGAAGGAAGACCATGATCGATCCGATGTACGAGGTCATCCACGCCCTCGACTTTGACGGGCTTCCGATCGGCGCTCGCCCACGCATGAGTCCTGGTGGCCAGCCCATGAGTCGGGAGGCCGGCTGGGTGGCATTCTGGCCCGCCGAACCCAACCGCTGGATGGTCGAGTTCGCCCGGCCCAGCGACCAAGAGCACCTCTTCCTGCGATTCCGCCTCGGCGGGGTGGTGCAGATCTGGCCACCGAACAACCTGGCCCTGCCGGAGGATGGCTGGATCAAGGCCCCCAGCACGTGGGACTCAGGGGAGCGAGACCTGCGGGCGATCACGGAGGAAACGCTAGATCACCTCCAACTCGTCAGCCCTAGCCAGGTCGACCTCGTCCGCACGAGGCTGCAATCGGCTGTCGACGCTGAGCGGCCCTCCTAGCCGGACCTCGACCCACCATGTCATTGGGGCCATGGCAGACAAACTGGCAGCTGAGGCGAGCAGAGGATGGCGACCGGGGGGCATGCAGAACGGTGGCGGCGCCAGGTGCGCTGGCTCGCCGGTGGTGACGTGCGGCGAACCGCCGGTGCTGATCGCGTAGCTAGTGCCCTGACCACAAACGTTCGCCGGGCTGGTTAGGCGGCCTTGGCTGCGGGGTGGCCCCAGCGGTGTTGTCGTTCGCTGCGGACGCGTGCGCGTTCGCGGCGTTGAGCGCCAGGACGTCGGGGTGGCGGGCGTTGGCGTTGCGCCAGCGCAGGTATCGGTGCAGGTGACGGCCCAGTGCGACGTGGTTGTGGTGGTCGGATCCGGCGACCACGAACGTGCGTAACGGCCCGAAATGGGCCTCGATCGGGTTGGCCCAGGACGCGTAGGTCGGCGTGAAGCAGAGCTCGACCTTGTTCCGGGCCGCCCACTGCCGGATGGCGACGCGCTTGTGCGCGGACAGGTTGTCGAGAATGACGTAGATCGGCGCACCGTCCAGCCGCATCGCGCGGATCGATTTCAGAGCGGCGAGAGTGTTGACCGCGGACTTCTCCTGGTGGATGACGCCGAACATGGTGTCGTCACCGGCGGAGGAGCAGCCATGGAACTGCCGGACGTCGTGCAGTTTGTGATAGTTCGCAGGAAGCCGGTACGGATGGTCTTGCGCTGCCATCCCGCCCCGGCCTGCGGTCGGATCGCCAGCGGCCCGAACTCGTCGAACGCGAACACCCGGTCCGGGAAGTGATGCATGACGTGCTCGATGCGAACCAGGTTCGCCGCACGTTGCGGGTCGTTCGACTCCTTCCACGTCTTCGTGCACTGGAAGGTGATCTCGTGTTCGCGCAGGAGTTGTCGCAGCCGTTCGCGGCCCACCCTGACGCTTCGGACGGGGTTGGTGGCCAGGTACTCGGCGAGTTTGCGGATACTCCGGCGGGTGAACGGTCGCCCGAGTTTCGTCGGGCGTCGCAGTGCTCAAAGCCCACCACCAGCCAACCAGCAGCCTCGAAGTGCCATTCGACAGCGGGTGAGTGAGCCCTGCTGAGGGCCTCATTCACCTGTAGCTCGAAGCACAGTGACCTGCCACCGAAGTCGGTATGGGCCGCTTTCACGAACACCTTCCCGTTCGGTCCCGTGATGGTTGCGGCCATCTCCGCGTGGTCGCCGGTCGTGGCAGGAATGATGTGAGTCCCTCCAGCCCGGTCGGCTACCTCTTTGCTGACGGCCTCGGGTAGCGCGGTCCAGTCAATACGCATCGGTCAGATGGCCCTTTCAGACTCCCGGGTTAGGCGGGCAGCAGGACTTCGCCTCGCCGTCCCAGAACTCGGGGTTGATGTAGTGGCCGGTCGCCTTCAACGCCTGGCGGGTGTACTCCATGGAGGAGCCTTCCGCCATGCCCTCCGTCAGGATCGGCACGTGGTGCACGAAGCCTCCCGCAACTTGCTCGCAGGCGGCGTGGTAGGGATCGGTGTGTTGCAGCGAAACCTGCCAGGCGGCGTCGACGGGCTCGGTGGGGAAGACCCAATAAGACCGGCCGACTTCGGGAGCGCCCAACTCGCGACGCACGTTGATGAACCTGCGTTCGAACGGCACAATCCCAGGGTGATCTCCAGCGTGTTCTTCGATGTGGGCGAGACGATCGTTGACGAATCCAGGGAGTACGGCACCTGGGCTGACTGGCTGGGCGTCCCGCGGCACACCTTCTCGGCCGTCTTCGGTGCGGTCATTGCTCGCGGCTTGGACTACCGCGAGGCGTTCCAGGTATTCCGGCCCGGGTTCGACCTTGCCGAGGAGCGGCGGCGCCGGGCAGACGCTGGGCAGCCGGAAAACTTCGCCGAGGAGAACCTCTACCCGGACGCCCGGCCATGCCTGGCCGCTTTGCAGGAGTTGGGCGTGCAGGTCGGCCTGGCCGGTAATCAGACCGCCCGAGCAGAGTCCATCCTGCGCGCCCTTGATCTGCCCGTCGACGTGATCGGCACCTCGGACGGCTGGAACGTCGAGAAACCGTCGGCCGCGTTCTTCGACCGCGTCGTCACGGAGGCTGGCTGCCCCGCCGACCAGGTGCTGTACGTCGGAGACAGGCTGGATAACGACATCCGGCCGGCGCAGGCGGCCGGGCTTGCGACCGCCCTGGTGCGACGCGGCCCATGGGGATACATCCTCGACGACAAGACCATCAGCGACCGCTGCCTCTTCCACCTCGACTCGCTGGCCGAGTTGCCCGGGCTGGTACGTAGGCACAACGAGTCGGCGGCTTAGCTCCCCGGAAGAGCGGCCCGGCTGGTCGCGAGGGCGGCGACGCGTTCGTCGAGGTGGCTGCCCTCTCGGCTGTCGCCGAGTACCTGCCGGACGGCTCTGACCCGCTCCAGCCCCGTGCCGTACCAGTCGGCCTGCAGGGCGTCCAGGGCCTGGTTGAGGTAGTCGGCGGCGTGGTCTCCGTCGCTGCTGTGCGCCGAGGCCAGGTCGGCGAGGACGACGCTGCGCTGCTTGGCGCCTGTCGCGGTCAGGCCGGCGAGAGACGTGGCCAGGTGGCGGGCGGCCTCGGCATGGTCGCCAGCGGCGAGAACTGCATAGCCAGCGAAGGAATGCAGTCGGTCGGTGTCGTAGTAGTCGAACCATTCGGGCATTTCGGGTCGCGTCGTGATCGCGGTCGCTGCAAGGTCGATCTGATGGCGGCTTGCTGCCCCAGCCCCGGCGCGGGCTTCGACTTCCGAGGCCACGCAGTGCAGCCAGGAGCGGACGGCGGGGCTGACGCCGTGCCAGGTGTGCTGGAGCGCCGCGTCGATAAGTGATCGGGCAGCGGTCGGATCATGTCCGAAGGCCGGGATGAAAGCCATGTGGCCGAGGACGGTGGCGGCCAGCGCGTGGTCTCCGGCCTCACGGGTGGCGGCGAGGGCGACGTCGTAGCAGCGTTGCGCGACGGCAGGCTGGTTGAGATCGAAGAATGCCAGTCGTGCGGTGAGGAGCGCCGACTCGGCGAGGGCGCTGGCGAGGGTCGCCCGGCTGGTGCCGGTGGCCGCGCGGACGAGTCCGGTGCCGAGCTGTGTGTGGGCATACGCAGCCTCGTACAGCGGGCGTGCGGGGCTGGTCCAGTACAGCGTCCGCTGGCACCGCACGATCTCGGCGTAGGCCCTTGGATCTATGGCCTTGGCTTGGGCGTACGCAGCCTGCGGATCGAGTGATAGCAGCGGCGCCACCAGGGGGAGCATGCTGGCGCCGAACAACGCGCGCAGGACGCTGGCCCGATCCCAACCGGTTTCGTCGCCTCCAGTGATCATGTCCCACAACCTCCTGAACTCGTGCAATGTCTCTGCCTGCGGACGCATCGCCAGCTCGTCCGGAGTAAGCAGTCCCAGCTGGTCGGCTGGCTTGTCGAGGATGGCCACGAGATGTTTGCGGTAGCGCGGGTCAGGCCAACGCTCACCGGTTTCCCACCGCCGCACTGTGTTCGCGTTCAGCCCGGTATCGGTCTCGCCAGCGTGACTCATCCCCGTGCGGATGCGCTCGGCGACCTCCTCGTAGGACCAGCCCCGCTGGAGCCTCTCCCACGCTAGCCGCCGGTTGGCGGGGTAGCGCCGTCCGGTCATGCGAGCACCTCCGTGCGTCCTCTGTTGACGACGGCCACGTTAGCCATCTCCGCTACGGGCCGTCACTACCTGGTTGCGAGCGGACGGGTGCTGGACGGTACCGCTTGGCTCCGCCGGACGGTTCGCTGTTGACGAGCATCGACGGCCGCTGCTTGCGGCTCCAGCTCACCAACCCATTGTCATCGACGCCAGGGGATTCATGGTGGAGAGATCGATCGGATCGGGCAAGACGGCCGGAGAGCTGACGCCGCTTGTTGTGGTGGCGACCAGAGGTGCGGTCGTGAGGTTGATTCCTCGTCTGCGTACCGCCATCGGGGCTGCGCGGGCGGGTGACCGGCGGGGTGCTCCCAGCCGCCGCCTCACCTCGGCGGGCCCGCCTTCACACCGGCGGGCCCGCCATGACTGGGCCGAGCAGCGAGAATCGGCCGACCGTCGGACGGTGACATCGTGACCGTGTACATCTCGCGGCACGCCTCCGCAGGCGCCACGGGTGCGCCCGGTCCGGCGGCGCGGCCCTGTGTGCCACCGACGGACCGGATGACGACCTTCCGAGGCGACCCGCCCCTACTGACCTTCGTGTGGCAGCGCGTGCTGTCGCCACCGGCTCAGAGCGGTGGTCGCCGGTGACGGCGCGGGTGCTGGTGACCGGCGCCGCCGGCTTCATCGGTTCGCATGTCGTCGACGCGCTCCTGGCCAGAGGCATTCAGGTGGTCGGCCTGGACCGCCGCCGGCTCGGTCAGGATGCGCTCGCCGATGAGAATTTGGCAGCCGCAGCCGCCAATCCGCTGTTCACACCACTCTGCCGGGATCTGGCCACCGACCGGCTCGATGACGCCGTGGACGGCTGCGACGTCGTATTCCACCTGGCTGCCCGGCCGGGCGTCCGGCCCTCTTGGGGTTCGGAGTTTCACGACTACGCCCAGTCCAACGTCCTCGGCACCCAACGGCTGCTCGACGCGTGTGTGCGATCGGGCGTTCGGAGGCTCGTCTACGCCTCCTCGTCCAGCGTCTACGGGCCGGCAGACCGACCCAGCCGCGAGAACGACCGGACCAGCCCAGTATCCCCGTACGGAGTGAGCAAGCTCGCCGCCGAGCAGCTCTGCGTGGCCTACGCGTGCCGCCCCGACAACCGGCTCAGCGTCGTGGCCCTGCGCTACTTCACCGTGTACGGGCCGCGCCAGCGACCTGACATGGCCATCGGCCGACTGCTGTTCGCGGCCTATACCGGTCTGCCGGTCACCCTCTTCGGCGACGGCAGCCAACGGCGGGAGTTCACGTACATCACCGACGTCGTCGCCGCGACGATCGCCGCCTCTCAGGTAGATGCCCAGTGCGCCGTGGTGAACATCGGCGGCGGAGCGAGCGTTTCCATGCGGGGCGCGATCCAGGAGGCGTCCACGGTCACTGGACGGCACATCCCGGTCCAGGTAGCCGACGTCCAGCCGGGTGACGTTCCCTCGACGGCCGCTGACCTGACCCTTGCCGGCCGGCTACTGGGCTACTGGCCCACCGTCGGCCTGCACGAGGGCATGGCCCGGCAGTCCGCCTGGCTGGTCAACCTCTCCCGCGACCGACTCACCGCGTTCGCCTCCTGACGGAAGGAAACCCTTTTCATGATCGTTTTGACTGCGGACTCTGCGAGCGAACTCTTCGCCGCCGCCAGTCAGGCAGTGCTGCTCAACGGCCGTATCGCCTGCCCGCGCGACATGATGACCACCGAGGTCATCGGGGCGCACCTGTGCCTGACCAACCCTCGGCGCCGGCTGGTCTCCGTGCCACCCGTACGCGTCATCAACCCGGCATTCGCCGTCGCTGAGGCGCTGTGGATCCTCTCTGGCTCGGATGACCCGTGGATCTTCGACTTCAACGACAACCTGCGGCGCTACGCGGACGACGGGATCCTGCAGGGCGCGTACGGGCCACGGATCCGCCGGTGGGGTGGCAGCCTCGACCAGCTCGACGCGGTCGTCCGGAAACTGACGGCCGACCGAGACTCCCGACAAGCCGTCGTCCAGATCTACGACCCGGCACGCGACCACCGCGGCTACCGGGACGTGCCGTGCACCCTCGGATACCGGTTCCTGATCCGGCAGGGCCGGCTCGAGATGCACACCAGCATGCGCAGCCAGGACCTCTGGCTCGGCTTCCCGTACGACATCTTCGCGACCACGCTCCTGCAGGAACTGATGGCCGGCTGGCTCGGTGTCGAGGTCGGCGAGTATCACCACCACGTCGACTCACTGCACCTCTACGCCGATCACGCTCCGGCCGCCGCTGAGTCTCTCCACCACAAACCGACGATCACCGAGATGGATCCGGTCGACGTGGACTGGCCCAGCCTGGACGTTGTCCTCGCGCAGGTCATCTCCGGTGACGAGAACCTGCCCGACGGCACCCTGTGGGACACGTTCGGACGGGTGCTGACCAGCTACCGGACATGGAAGCTCGGCGAGCGGGACCTGGCTAGCAAGATCGCCCACGACACCCCGGGGCCGCTCGGCGCTGCCCTCGTCGCCTGGTACCAGCACCTCACCCGGCCGGCCCTCGCATCGCCGGAGCTGGCATGACCGCGAATGTGGTACTTGGGCTGTGCGCATACACGCATGACTCGGCCGCAGCGCTACTAGTCGACGGCCACCTGATCGGCTTCGTCGAAGAGGAACGGCTCGACGGGGTCAAGCACAGCAAGGCGTACCCGGCACACGGGGTCGCCTGGCTGCTCGACGAGGCCGGCCTGACGCCGTCGGACGTGACCACGGTCGCGTACAACTTCGACGGACGCCGCTACCTACGCGCGCTGGGTCAACTGCCGACCCATCTGCGACAGACTGCCAGCCGCGCCCGAGCCGTACCACGGGCCCGCAGCTTCACCACGGTCCACCGCCGCTACCAGGCCCGGATGCGAGACCTGGCCGAGCGTTTCCCCCGCGCACACCTCCAACCAGTGCCGCACCACCGCGCGCATGCCCTGTACGCCTTCGCCGCCGCCGGTGTGGATGACGCAGCGGTCCTGATCGTCGACAGCCTCGGCGAGTTGCAGACCACCACCACCTGGCACGCCCGTCAGCGCAACTCACGACTCAGCCTCGACCTGGCGCACGCGATCGACGACCCGGCCTCCCTTGGCTACGCCTACGGTGCCGTCACCGAACACCTCGGCTGGCGCCGCGGTGACGAGGAAGGCACCGTGATGGCGCTGGCCGCCCTCGGCGACCCCGCCCGGTTTCGAGAGCTGATGTCCCGGGCGATCCGGCTAACCACCGACGGGTTCACCCTCGACCCAGCTCTGATCGCCCTTCGGGTGCTCGCCAGCCGCTACGGCCGGGTCACACCCGCGTTCACCGCCGCGACCTGCCCGCCCCGCCTGCCGACTGCACCGATAGAGCCCGTGCATGCCGACCTGGCCGCTGCAGTGCAGGAGCGCACCGAGCAGGTGATGCTGCATCTCGCCGCGCGAGCCCGCCGGCTGACTGGCTCCGGGCTGCTCTGCCTAGGCGGTGGGGTCGCGATGAACTGCGTAGCCGCCGGCCTCATCGCCCAGGCCGGCATCGTCGACGAGATACATGTACCACCCGCCCCCGGCGACGCGGGCACCGCGATCGGCGCCGCCGCCCACGCCTTGCTCGAGACGACCGGCCGCCCACCCACCGGCATACGCCACCACTGCTACCTCGGCCCCGCCTATCCCGACCTGGCACTACCGGCCGTACCGCGAGCGGGACTGCACGCCAGCCGCCCCGCCGAACCCGCCCACCATCTGGCCCGGCAGTTAGCCGACGGGGCAATCGTGGGCCTGTTCACCGGCGCGCTGGAGGCCGGGCCACGGGCACTGGGGCACCGGTCGATCCTCGCCTCTCCCCTGGAGGCCGGTGTGGTCGAGCGGCTCAACGCCACCGTCAAGTTCCGCGAACCGTTCCGGCCTTTCGCCCCTGTCGTACTCGCCGACAAGGCCACCGACTACTTCCGGCTACGCCAACCGTCGCCGTACATGTCGCTCGCGGCTCCCGTGACCGAGCTGACCCGCGACAAGCTGCCCGCGATCGTGCACGTCAACGGCACCGCCAGGGTCCAGACCGTCACGCGCGAGCAGCACCCTTTCCTCGCCGACGTTCTCACCCGCTTCGGTGAGATCACCGGCCACCCCGTGCTGATCAACACCTCACTGAACATCAAGGGCAAGCCGATCTGCGGCACGCCGGAGATGGCCCTGGACTGCCTGACCGAATCCGGCCTCGACGCACTGCTCATCGAAGACCAATGGGTGACCAAGTGAAGATTGGCTACAGCTTCTGGGGATTCCTCGGAACCGGCATCACCGACACCCCGGACGGAGGCCGCAGCCACCGCCGGACCTTGGTCGACGGGCTACGTGCAGCCGGCCGTGACATCGTCTTCCTTCAACCCAACCGGGACCTGTGCGAGGCCGGCGACGATCTCACCGGCCACTACCGCTGGGACGTCGGCCTGCCCGATATCGACGCCCTGTTCCTCGAATGGCGCTGGCCCATTCCCGGCCGCAACACCACCGTCTGCGGGCGACCCGGCCATACCTGCGACCTGCATCGGCAGGCCGATCTACTCGACCACTACACCCACCAGCTCGGCACCCCAACGATCCTGTGGGACAAGGACCGTCGGCTGCCCGCAGCGGACCCCCTGCGCCGAACCCGCTACGTCACCGTCTGCGAACCCGCTCTGCACCCGACTCCGGGCGCGGTACCACTGCTCTTTCCTGTCGCCGACACGGCCATCGACGCCGCCGACCCCACCACGCTTGTAGCCCTGCCCCGTCGTACCCCGCTGGTCTACATCGGCAATCAGTACGACCGCGACCACCCGTTCGACACCTACTTCGCGCCGACCGCCGCGCAACTCCCTCACCTGATCGCCGGCAAGTGGGCCGACACCAGGCGCTGGCCGAATCTGAACTTCATCGGCCGAGTCCCGTTCCCCCGCGTCTCCGCGATCTACGCCGACGCGCTCGCCACCGTCCTGCTGCTGCCCGCCCGATACGCCGCCGCCGGGCAGATGACCCAACGAATCTTCGAGGCCGTCCTCGCCGGCTGTGTGCCGCTGCTGCCCGCCGACGTCCGAGGCGCCAATGCGTTCGTTCCCTCATCGCTGATCGTCGGCGACGCCGCAGACGTGCGGCACCGCATCGGCTGGCTCACGGAGATCGCCGGCACCGGTGAGCACGCCAGCCTCATCACCGAATGCCTCCGTCACCTCGACCCGTTCCGGCTCTCAACCCAACTCGAAGTGCTCGACTACCTGCTGCGCCACCCGGAGCCGGTGCGGTCATGACTCACCGTGTCACCACCGAACGAGCTCACCGCACCTCTACCCTGGAGAACCATGGACAGGATCGCCATCATCGGCAGCGGCGGCAGCGGCAAGTCCACCGTCGCGCGCCAGTTGGCCCGGGTCCTGGACGTACCGCTGACTCACCTCGACGCGACCTACTACGACCAGCACTGGAAGCCGCTACCGCAGGACGAGTTCGCCGCCCAGCAGGAGAAACTCGTCGCTGGCGAGCGATGGATCATCGAAGGAAATTACGCCGGCACCCTGCCCATCCGGCTCGCCGCTGCCGACACCGTGATCTTCCTCGACCTACCCGCCACAACCTGCCTGTGGGGCATCGCCCAACGCCGCTGGCGCTACCGCGGCGGACAACACCACCAGGACGGCGTCTACGACCGCATCACCTGGAACTTCGTCCGCTACGTCCTCAGCTACCGACGCACCATGCGCCCGCGAGTTCAGAACCTGCTCCGCGAGCACGGACCACACGTCCGCTTGATCACCCTCACCAGCCGCCGACAAGCGGCCCATCTGATCAAACGCGTCCGCGACGAGCACCAGCCCGTGACCTGACCGCAGCGGAACGGGAGGCGGCAGATGTCGGCCAACCCGTTCCTTGACCCCACCCTGGTCCACGGCGACCTCTACCGGGGCGACGGCCGGCTCGCCGACCGCACCCAAGCACTGCATCGCGCCAAGATCAGCGGAAGCGACGTCGCCGACACGATCGCCAACCTGCTCGCCGCCCGGGTTCCACGCGGGGCGGCCGTGCTCGACATCGGTTGCGGGCGCGGCACCACAACTTTGCGCCTGGCAGACCGGCTCCGGCCCCGGCGGCTCATTGCCGTCGACGCTTCGGCCGCGCTTCTCCGAACCACCCGCGACCGCCTCGGGGACGCTGGGGCGTTGGGCTCGGTGGTCTGCGCTGACTTTCACCACCTGCCGCTGCTGGACAGCGTCGCCGACGCCGCAGTTGCCGCCTTCTGCCTGTATCACTCTCCGACGCCGAGCCTGGCCGTAGCGGAGATCGCCCGCTGCCTACGCCCTGGCGGTGCAGCCGTCCTGGTCACCAAGTCGCTGGACAGCTACGCCGAACTCGACCATCTCGTCCGCGCCGCCGGCCTCGACCCGCACGGCACCAGTCGACCGAGCCTCTATGAGAGCTTTCACAGCGGCAACCTGCACACCATCGCCGCCACCAACCTGATAGTCATCGACGTCCAGCGCGAGGAACACGTCTTCCACTTCGCGGACGCCACGCACCTCGCCCGCTACCTCACCACCACACCGAAATACCGGATCACCCTGACCGGCGGGATCCCCGCCCTCGCAGCGACCCTCCGACTGCGGCTGCCCGCACCGCCCTACACAACCCAATCCATGGTCAGCTACGCCATAGCGGTGCGGCCATGAGTGGCGCCGCCTTCGTCAAACGGTACGACGATCCAGAACGCTGCGCCGCCGCTGCCGCCCACCACGCCTGGCTAGCCGGCTTGGGCTCCGGCGTACGTCTGCCCGCGCTTGTCGCGCGGGGCGTCCGGTATCTGATCTTCGAACGGTTGCCGGGGCACATACCGGAGATGAACGATCTTCCGCGGGCCGCTGCAGCACTCGGCCGGCTCCACGCTGCCGCGCACCGGCATGAACTTTGGGCCGCCCGTCTCGATCAACCCCACATCACCTCGATCGGACTCGTTATCCCCGACTTCGCCAGCACGCGGCAGGAGGCGCTACACCGCGCAGCTGCCGCCTCGGGCGTCCACGGGTCGGCCATCGACGCCGTACTCGACCGAGCCGGACAGCCCGCGGCGTTCTACAAGGACCCGAACATCCGGAACTACCTCGCGGAAGGCGATGACATGGCCGTCGTCGACTTCGACGACCTGACGCTCGCTCCCTTCGGCTACGACCTAGCCGGCCTGCTGGTTACCGCCTCCATGACCTACGGCAGCCTCGGGGAGCAAACCCTCGCCCACTGCCTGCACGCCTACCGCCTCGTGGTCGCGCCCCAGCTCTGCAGCCTGGCCGACCTGAAGCAGTACGCCGAACTGCACCACCTGCTGACGCTGCGATACCTCGGCCGCAACGGCTACCGGCACCCCTGGCCCACCGTCCGGCCCTGGCCCGCCCCGTTCCCCACCGAGTCGACCAGAACAGGAGCCCTCAGATGGCCCCCACGACCGAACTCGTGATCGCCCGCCACGGCGAAGCCGCCTGCAATGTCGCCGGAATCGTCGGCGGCAAGCGGGGCTGCACCGGCCTCACCGACCTCGGCCGGAAGCAGGCGGAACAACTCGCCGCCCGGCTGGCCGCCGAGCACGCCCACCGACCATATGCCGCCTTCTACGCCACACCCCGACTGCGCGTGGCCCAGACCGCCGAGATCATCACCCGAGCCCTGCGCTTGTCCGCCACCATCGACCCGAACCTCCGCGGCCCCAACCACGGCGGAGCCGACGGCCGGCCCTGGGTGGACGTCAAGACCTCCTTCCAAGGGCCGCCTCAGCACAACCCCGACCATCAGTACGCTTCCGGCTCCGAGACATGGAACGAGTACCTCGACCGGGCCCACGCGGCGCTACAGAAGATCCTCGCCCGCCACGATGGTGAACGAATTCTCGTCGCGGCCCACGGGGAAACAGTCGAAGCGGCGAACACCCTGCTCCTCGGCCTGCCCCGGAATGCCTGCCTGCGGCTCGGCTTCGTCACCGACCATGCCTCTCTCACCCAGTGGCAGCGGCCAACCAACCGCTTCGGCCGCACCATCTGGCAGCTGGTCACCCACAACGACACCCGACACCTCCGGCCCCGCCGTGACTGACCTCGACGTTCACCTCGCGCTCTGCCAACGTCTCCTCAACACCGACGCCAAGCCCGTGAGCTGGCACCCCGGCCATGCCGGCACTCGCGTCCTACGTGCCTCGCCGACCGCGCACGGTGAGGTCATTGTCAAGATCCACCGCAGTCCGGAACGCCACATCCAGGAAGTCCACGCTTACCGCACCTGGGTCCCCGCCCTCGGCGACCGGGCACCCCGGCTGCTGGCGAGCACCGACGACCCACCGACCATCATCATCACTGCCGTACCGGGCCTCCCACTCAGCCAGCGGCAGCTCGACCACGGGTCCGAGCAGGACGCATACCGGCAGGCAGGACAATTACTCAAGACACTGCACGCCGCCGAGCTGCCCCGCCTCGAACCGGACTGGACGGACTGGCTTGCGGAACGCGCCGAGTACTGGATCCACCTCGCCGGAGACCGGATTACGCCCAACTACCGCGCCGAGGTACGCGCCCACATGCGAGCACTACGAGACCTCGCACCGCTACCAGCCGCGCCGTGCCACCTCGACTTCATGCCTCGCAACATGCTCTACGGCGACGACGGCATAGTCCGGCTGATCGACTTCGAGCACAGCCGCTACGACCTCCCCGCCCGCGACCTCGTACGTCTCGCCGCTCGCATCTGGCCCCGCCGCCCTTACCTCAGCAGAATCTTTTTCGATGCATATGGCCAGCTCGACAACGTCGACCGCGAGGTTCTCAAACACTGTGCCCACCTCGATACGCTGACGACGTGGTGCACCACAACCCCGGATGATGTCAAGCGTGGCGGCGACGTTTAGTGAATGCCCGCTCCGCAAACACCGCCGCAGAGGGCCGACTACCGCGCCTCCACCAGTGATTCCACCGGCAATGCCCTCGGCCCCCGGCATCAGTCCATCACTACTGCCTCCGTCCTCGCCGGCGGCTGGCACTCCGACCTAACTCGCCCACAGGATCCGTGCGCAATTCCCCGCTGCCACGACCACGATGGACCAGATCCTCACTGTTGAAGCCTCGAAGCAAGAGGGACGGTGCACAGGCGACCGCCGTATCCCCGTTTCTCCGCTGCCTACGAACCAGCGGACCCGCCGGACTAAACGAGTCTGTCAAACGAACGTCTCTGTCTCGTAGAATTGGATGACGTTCTTGGTGGGCACAAAGAACGTCTCCGATGTCCTGACGCGCCGGGCGAGCTGGCGCACCGCCTCATCGAGGCCGGCAGTGGGGCACGTGGTGCGCCAGCAGCAGAACGGCGGGGTATATCGAGGCTGATCCAGGCGTACGAGTCGGGCCAGCGCTCGGAGACGGTGTCCACGGCATCGGCGGTCGTCGAGCGCCTGGCAAGCGGGCCCGTGCGGCTTTCCAGCCTTTGGCGACTTCGGGTGTGGCCGGCGCGGACGGCAGGGCGCACGCGACGACGCGTTGGCTCACCGGCGACCCGAGCTTCGCCGCTGCTCCCCATCTGCTCCCAATGTAAGCCGCACATGCAGCAAAGCCCGTTACCGACCATCTCGGCAACGGGCTTCTGACCTGCAGAAACTAAGGGTGGGCGATGCTGGTATCGAACCAGCGACCTCTTCGGTGTGAACGAAGCGCTCTCCCACTGAGCTAATCGCCCTCAGCGCCACTGACTCTACCCGATCGTGGAACCGGACCGGAAATCCGGGGTCAGTGCGTCGCCAGGTACTGCATCGCCTCGGCGACCACGTCGATGCCGAGGCTGTACTTGAGGGACAGCCAGACCACCGTGGCCACGAAGACCAGGCCGACGGAGCCGAGCACGATTCGCACCAGCAGCGACTGCCTCGTTACCCAGCGTGTCCAGCCGTGGACGTGGCGACGGGTGAAGCCGAGCAGCCGTCGAGCCCAGTGGTATTCGACGGCCCAGATGCCCAGGCCGGCGATCACCAGCAGCCAGCCCGGCCCGGGGAGCGGGATCAGGGCGATGCCGATGGTCACCACGAGCGCCCCGGCGATCGCGATGAAGATCTTGAGTGCGATCCGCCCGGTGGGGTTGGCGCGGATGAGGTCGAGGGTCAGCGAGATCCGTTCACGCCAGCGAGGCCGGCGCGGAGGATCCTGCACGGCGATCCCGCCACCACCAATGGCGGCGTCGTCACCGGCGGCAGCGTTGTCACCACGACCAGCACCGGTGCCGCCGCCACCGGACCGTCCGGCGTCGGACGCCGGCCGACCGGCCCGTTCGGGCTGCTCCATCGGCACTCCGTACCCCCGCTTTTCGGCTGCTCGGACCGCGACTTTCGGCGGGCCGGGTGCCGCCGCGGGATCCACTGAGGATTGCTTCGTCACCATTTCACCCCCCAGTGTCGCTCGGGCCCGTCACTGCAACGGCCGACTGGACGTTACCGGAGTAAGTCGACGACTGAGCCACCCGATACCGGGCGGGATCACGCACTGGGCAGAACCGGAAATCCTACATGAATGCTCACATTCACGCGGCCTTTCCGTCCCCCTTCCCACCACTGGGTGAAGTCAGCGTATGGCGGAGCGTAGCCAGAGGTAGCACCTGAGTATGGGAAAAGCGGGACACGCGCGTTCCGCAGCGGTGCCGGGGGGAGAACGTCCATGAGTGTCATCCGACCGACGACCGTAGAGGTCGAGACGTCGCTAAGGCTCGTCGCACCTGACGCCACCGCCTTGCCGGTGCGTGCCAGTCTGCGTTACGACCCTGCTGACCCGTATGCGGTCCATGTCCTGTTCCATGCCGAATCGGCAGGGGGCGAGGCGGTGAGCTGGTCGTTCGCTCGCGAACTTCTGGTCACCGGCCTGGACGAGCCGGCCGGCATCGGGGACGTTCGGGTCTGGCCCTGGGCCACACCGCGCGGCGACTTCGTCGCGCTGGCCCTCTCGTCACCGGACGGCAACGCCCTCTTCGAGGTGCCGCGCAGCGTCCTGGTGCGTTTCCTTCGACGGACCTACGTCGTCGTCCCGCGCGGCCGTGAGGCCGAGCACCTGGACGTCGACACGGCGGTGAACCGGCTGCTCGCCGGTCGCTGACCGCCCGAACCTGCAACACCGGCCACACCGGGGCCGCGCGGATCTGCCGAGTCCGCGCGGCCCCGGCACACACCCAGGGCGTGATTCGGAAGTGTCGGTCGAGCCGAGCCGGAGTCCAGGCGTCGTCCGGCAAGGCGGAGCGGCGTCCGGATACCGGTGTTGTATCCGGACGTTGCGACAACGCCGCCGGACGGCGGCTGGGCCCGGCGCAGGCCGGCCAGCACTTCCGAATCACGCCCTAAGGGGTACGCGGGCAGCGCTCCCCGGGTCGGCCGGTGCTCAGCCGTGCGTGGTGATGCCGCCGTCGA
Source organism: Micromonospora sp. NPDC047753 (assembly GCF_040642735.1). NCBI lineage: Bacteria > Bacillati > Actinomycetota > Actinomycetes > Micromonosporales > Micromonosporaceae > Micromonospora > Micromonospora sp. NPDC047753. The sequence goes on from NZ_JBEYSL010000008.1 coordinate 23,778, forward strand.
CGGGGATGACCGCTCCGGTCAGGTACGCGCCGGCGCGCGACGAGAGGTAGATGGCCGTGCCGGCCATGTCCTCGGGGCGCCCGATCCGGCCGAGCGGCACCTGCTGCTCGATGGCGGCCCGGCTCGCCGGGTCGTCGAGCGCGAACGCCATCATCTTGCTCTCGAACGGGCCGGGCGCTATCGCGTTGACGGTGATCTGCTCCCCGGCGAGTTGGTGGGCGAGGCTGCGGGTGAGCATGTGCACGGCGGCCTTGGTGGCCGAGTACGCGTACACCTCCATCATTGGCACCCGGATGCCGTCGATCGACCCGATGTTGATCACGCGGGCCGGGTCGTCGGCGCTGGCGGCGGCGCGCAGCGCCGGCAGCAGCGCCGTGGTGAGCCGGAAGACGGCCTTGACGTTGACCGCCCAGAGCTTGTCGAACGCGGCCTCGGGGTAGTCCTCCAGTGGTGCGCCCCAGGTCGCTCCGGCGTTGTTGACCAGCACGTCGAGGCGGCCGAAGCGCTCGCGCACGGCGGCGGCCAACATTTCGGCGCCGGCGTCGTCGCTGAGGTCGGCGGGGATAGCCTCGCAGCGACCCTCGGCGGACAGGGTGGTGGCGACCGCCTCGCAGACGTCAGCCTTGCGGGACGAGATGATCACGTGTGCGCCGGCCCGGACGAAGCCCTGGGCGATCATCAGCCCGATCCCCCGCGATCCGCCGGTGACCAGGACCGTCTTACCTTCGACCGAGAACAGCTGCGTCATGCCCATCCCATCGCGAGTCGGCGGGTGCCGGCGGCCGGTCAGGTGACCGGCGGATACCGGGTGGACCGCGGACCGACGGCGCTACCGCCGGGTAACGTAGCCCGGCCGCCGGGACCGGGACAAGCCCGCAGCTTGCCGCGGATTCCGCTGCGAACGTCGATCGGGATGCGGTGACCTGCGGTTCGGGCTACCGTCGCAGGCGATGGTCTCCACCGATCCCTCCCCCGCGCCATCGATCGGAACGGCGTCTCCCGTCACCGACGAGATAGCCACGTTCGCGCTGGCCGATCTTGCCGGTGCCCCGGGCTGGCGTCGGCCGGTGATCGTCGAGCGGGAGCTTCTGATTCTCACCACGCGTGGGCACGGCGACGCGGAACTCGACTTTCACCTGCTGCCGTGCCGGCCCGGCACGCTGCTGCGGGTCCGCCCCGGCCAGGTGCTGCGCTGCGCCGGCCCCCAGTTCGACGCCACAGTGGTTGCCTGGGACGCCGAGGCGCTGCGCGGCTTCGACGTCGACCTGACCACGACCGCGACATGGCGGCAGTTGGCGGGTGAGGACGAGGACGCGGTGATCAGCGAGGTGAGCCAGTTGGCGGTGGACTGCCGGCGGCACCCCGACAGCCCTACCGCCCGCGCGCTGCTCCGGCACCAACTGGCCGTGCTGTTGCTGCGGCTGGCCGTGGCCCGCGACGACCGGTCGCCGTCCCGACCCGAGGACGAGACGTTCCGCAGGTTCCGCCGCGAGGTGGAGCACGGCTACCCGCGAACCCGGCGGGTGGAGGATTATGCGGCCGAGCTCGGCTGCTCGGTGCGGACCCTGACCCGGGCCTGCCTGGCCGTCACCGGTCGCAGCGCCAAGCAGGTCATCGACGAGCGGGTCGCCTTGCAGGCCGGCCGGCTACTGGCCGCGACAGATCAGCCGATCGCCCAGATCGGCCGGCGGCTCGGCTTCTCCGAACCCACGAACTTCGGCCGCTTCTTCACCCGCGAGGTCGGGGTCAGCCCCGGCGCGTTCCGGGCCGCCCGGGATCAACCGGCGGCCGGCCGGGTGGTCCGGCCTCGACCGCCGGCGGAGTCGACGGGCGTCAACAGCGGCTGGTTCCGCCCCGGCACCCTCGGCGAACCCGCCAACGGCGGGTACGCCACGAGACCCGGGCCGCCCGCCGGAGGGCTGGGCGGCACCGGCCGGGCATGATGGCAGGGTGCAGATCTCCGCGCGCGGCGACTACGCGGTACGGGCGGCGTTGAGCCTCGCCACCGCGTACCCCTCGCTGCTGTCCACCCAGGCCATCGCCGCGGAGCAGGACATGCCCCGCAAGTTCCTGGAGGCGGTCCTGGCGGATCTGCGCCGGGCCGGCATCGTCCGCGCCCAACGCGGCGCCGAGGGCGGCTACACCCTCGCCCGCCCACCCCGCGAGGTGACCGTCGGCGCGGTACTGCGCGCCGTCGAGGGCCCCCTGGCCGGGGTACGCGGGCTGCGCCCCGAGGAGACCCGGTACGAGGGCTCGGCGGAGAACCTGCCCGGCCTGTGGGTGGCGGTCCGCGCCGCCGTCCGCCGGGTCGTCGACGAGGTGAGCCTCGCCGAGATCGTCAGCGGTCGACTGCCCGCGCACGTCCGCAAGCTCACCGCGCTGCCCGACGCGTGGGAGCCGCGCTGACGCCAGCAGCGGGTGCTGTCCTCAGCGGCCGAAGAGCTTGCGCAGCCAGGCGAGTTGTTCGAGCTGCTGGTGCGCCTCGCCACCTTCGTGGTCGTTGAACTCGTACACGCGCACCTCCTTGTCGCCCCCGTAGCGGTGGTAGGCGGCGAAGCAGGTCGAGGGCGGGCAGATCCGGTCCATCATCGCGATGGAGAACAGCGCGGGCGCGGTCGCGCCGGATGCGAGCACGGCGGCGTCGACGTACGACAACGTACGGAACACCTGACTGCTCTGGTCACGGTGGAGCGCGAGATACTCGGCGACCTCGCCGTAGGGGCCTTCGGCGGCGACCCGGACGGCGCGCGGGAAGTCACACAGGAAGGGCACGTCGGGCATGGCCGCCGCCACGCCCGGAAACAGCGCGGCGACCGCCAGTGACAAGCCGCCTCCCTGGCTGATGCCGGTGACGACGACCCGGTCGGGCTCGACGGCGGGATGCTCCTGGGCAGCCTGGGCGAACCGGACCGCGTCGGTGATCAGCCTGCGGTAGTAGAACTCCTCCGGGCTGGTGACCCCGCGAGTGAGGAAACCCGGAACGGTGCCTGCTGGGTAAGGGTGCGCATCGGCGGTGCCGCCGGGCGCGGCACTCCAGCCCTGACCCCGGGTGTCCATGATGAGATGCGCGAAGCCCGCCGAGGCCCAGAAGAGTTTCTCGTGCGGCAGCCCACGGCCTCGGCCGTACCCGAGGTACTCGACCACGCACGCCAACGGCTCGGTGGCGTGCGCCGGCAGGTGCAGCCAGCCGTGCACCGGCTCGCCGCCGGAGCCGGGGACGGTGACCGAGAAGGTGTGGATCTGGGTGAGGCCGGTGTCGACGGGCTCGTACGTCGCCGCTGCGGCACTGGCGGCACCCAGCGTCCGGCCCCAGAAGGCGTCCAGGTCCTCCGGAACAGTCAGGTCGGGTCGGTACGCCCAGCAGTCGGCGACGGTGAGATCGCTCAGAGCCACAGCTTGGCCTCCAGGACAGCAGGATTGTCAGTTGTCAGTGGGGTGGACCGTCGCCCGCGACGCGGAACCGCGGCCCGACGGCTCGTGCTCCGACCGCTTACCGGCCGGCGTTCGCCATCGCCGATGTGAACCACCCGGTGATGGTGCTGGGGTGGGTGATCGCCGTGCCCACCACCACCGTCCACGCCCCGGCCCGCAGCGCCTGCGCCGCGTGGGCCGGTGTGTGGATCCGACCCTCCGCGACCACCGGCACGTCGATCGACCTGGAGAGCCGGGCGACCAGGTCCAGGTCGGGGCCGGGCTGCTTGGTGGTGTACGCGGTGTAGCCGGCCAGTGTGGTGCCGCCCCGGCCCGCAGCGGGACGCTCGCGCTGGCCGACGGGGTGAAGGCCAGGGTCGCGGCTGCCGCGATCAGGCCGGTGGCGATCAGTGGTAGCCGGATGCTCCGTACGGTCATGGTGAATTCCTCCCGTGATGTCGTCGCCCCGTGCGACGACATCGGGAACACTCCCGAGCCGACGGTCCGGTTTCACTGTTCGGCCAACTGTCTGGTGTGCGACGTGAGTGTTGTTCGGGCCGGCGCTCAGTGGTCGGCGCGCCCGGCCGGGTGCCGGGGAACCGGGATGGGTACGGTCGGAGTCATGGCCCTGTCGTCCGGTGACCGCAGCACCGACACCGACCTGGCGGCGCTGGCGGACCTGCTCGCCGGTCCGGTGCTGCCGGCGGCGCGTGGGCTGCTGGGCTGCCGGCTGTACGCCGGCGGGGTCACCGTCCGGATCACCGAGGTCGAGGCGTACGCGGGCAGTGGCGGCGATCCCGCCTCGCACGCCCATCGGGGCCGCACCCCGCGCAACGCCGTGATGTTCGGCCCCGCCGGGCACGCCTACGTCTACTTCACCTACGGCATGCACTGGTGCGTGAACGTGGTCACCGGGGTCGAGGGGGAGGCTTCCGCCGTGCTGCTGCGCGCCGGCGCGGTGGTCGACGGGCTGGCCACGGCACGGGAGCGCCGGCCAGCCGTCCGGCGGGAGGTGGATCTGGCCCGCGGGCCCGCCCGGCTCTGCTCCGCGCTCGGCATCGACCGTGAGGCGTACGGGGTGGACCTGCTCGGCGACGGCCCGGTCCGCCTGCGGCCGCCGGCCGATCCGGTGCCGCCGGAGACGGTGGTGGCGGGTCCCCGGGTCGGGGTGACCGGCGCGCACGATCTGCCCTGGCGGTTCTGGCTGGACGGTGACCCGACGGTCAGCGCGTACCGCCGGCACGTGCCGCGGGTCCGACGGTGACCGACCTGCGGCGTGTGGGCGGCGGAGGTTGTCGCAGGGTGTGGCCATAATCACCGGACCTGCTCACCGACGGTTCGGAGGACGTCATGGCGACACTGCTCGCGATCGGCACAGCCAAGGGATTGTTTCTCGCCACCAGCACCGACGAGCGGCGCAGTTGGGAGATCACCGGTCCGCACTTTCCGATGACGGGTGTCTACGCGGTCGCCGTCGACACCCGACGTTCCACCCCGCGGCTGCTCGCCGGCATGACCAGCTCCCACTTCGGCCCCAGCGTCGCCACCAGCGACGACCTCGGCGCTTCCTGGGACGAGCCCGACCAGGCGCCGGTCGCGTTTCCGGCTGACACCGGCGTCTCCCTCGGCCGGGTGTGGCAGTTGATGCCGGCCGGCCCCGACGAGCCGGACGTGGTCTGGGCCGGCACCGAGCCCTCGGCGTTGTTCAGGTCCACCGACGGCGGCCGCAGCTTCGAGCTGGTCCGTTCCCTCTGGGACCATCCGCACCGCCCCCAGTGGGAGGCCGGCTTCGGTGGTCAGGCCGTGCACACGGTGCTGCCCCACCCGCGTGACCCCGCGCGGCTGCTGGTCGCCATGTCCACCGGCGGGGTCTACCGCTCGGAGGACGCAGGGGCGAGCTGGGCGCCGGGCAACACCGGCATCCGCGCCTACTTCATGCCCGACGAGTGGCCGGAGTTCGGCCAGTGCGTGCACAAGGTCGCCCGGGACGCGGCCAACCCCGAGCGGCTGTACGCGCAGAACCACCACGGTGTCTACCGTTCCGACGACGACGGGCGCACCTGGTCCTCGATCGCCGACGGGCTGCCCAGCGACTTCGGCTTCCCGATGGTGGCCCACCCGGGGCGCGGCGGCACGGTGTGGACCTTCCCCTTGGTGGCCGACGGCGAGCGGTTCCCGACCGACCACCGCTGTCGGGTGTTCCGTTCCGTCGACGCCGGCGGCAAGTGGGAGCCGCTGTCGGTGGGGCTGCCCGAGGGCCCGTTCTATCCGGCGGTGCTGCGCGACGCGATGTGCGCCGACGACGCCAGCCCGGGTGGGGTCTACTTCGGCACCCGCTCCGGCTCGGTCTTCGCCAGCCGCGACGAGGGTGACTCCTGGGCCCTGATCGCGGCGCACCTGCCCGACGTGCTCTGCGTCCGCGCCGCGGAGGTCTGAGCGTGGTCACCGTGCTGCTGCCCGGCCCGCTGCGCGGCGAGGCCGGGGGCGCGAGTCGGCTGACCGTCACCGCCGCCGGGACGCTGCGGGCGGTCCTCGACGAGATGGCCGTCGCGCACCCCCGGCTGGCCCGGCGCATCCGCGACGAGCGTGGTGAGCTGCGCCGCTACGTCAACGTCTTCGTCGACGGGGAAGACTGCCGGCACTCCGGTGGCCTGGCCACCCCCGTCGAGGACGGCGCGGAGGTGCAGGTTCTGCCGTCGGTGGCGGGCGGCTGAGAGGGCCGACACCGAGGGGAGACCTTCGACCTGATGTCCGCTTACGGAGGTGACCGGCGCCACTGCGAGGCGTACCGCCGACGGAATAGTTGCGTCGTCAAATAAGTTGTGAGCTGCGTCCGGGTACCACGACGGCACCCGGTTGACACGCGAGGAGCTGGTCATGCAGTTCGGAATCTTCACCGTCGGTGACGTCACGGTCGATCCGACCACCGGTCGGGAGCCGACCGAGCGTGAGCGGATCAAGGCGATGGTCGCCATCGCGTTGAAGGCCGAGGAGGTCGGCCTGGATGTCTTCGCCACCGGCGAGCACCACAACCCGCCGTTCGTGCCGTCGTCACCGACCACCATGCTCGGCTACATCGCGGCGCGTACCGAGCGGCTGCTGCTGTCCACCGCCACCACGCTGATCACCACGAACGACCCGGTGAAGATCGCCGAGGACTACGCGATGCTCCAGCACCTCTCCGACGGCCGGGTGGACCTCATGATGGGCCGCGGCAACACCGGCCCGGTCTACCCGTGGTTCGGCAAGGACATTCGCGCCGGCATCCCCCTGGCCATCGAGAACTACGACCTGCTGCACCGGTTGTGGCGCGAGGACGTGGTCGACTGGAAGGGCAAGTACCGCACCCCGCTGCAGTCGTTCACCTCGACGCCGCGCCCGCTCGACGGCGTGCCCCCGTTCGTCTGGCACGGCTCGATCCGCAGCCCGGAGATCGCCGAGCAGGCCGCGTACTACGGTGACGGCTTCTTCGCCAACCACATCTTCTGGCCCAAGGAGCACACCCAGCGGATGATCGCGCTCTACCGCCAGCGGTACGCGCACTACGGCCACGGCTCCGCCGACCAGGCCATCGTCGGCCTCGGTGGGCAGGTGTTCATGCGCCGCAACTCGCAGGACGCGGTCCGGGAGTTCCGGCCCTACTTCGACAACGCCCCGGTCTACGGGCACGGGCCGTCGCTGGAGGACTTCACCCGGGAGACCCCGCTGACCGTGGGCAGCCCGCAGCAGGTCATCGACCGTACGCTCGGCTTCCGGGAGTACGTCGGTGACTACCAGCGGCAGCTGTTCCTGATGGACCACGCCGGGTTGCCGCTGAAGACCGTGCTGGAGCAGCTCGACCTGCTCGGCGAGGAGGTCGTGCCGGTGCTGCGCAAGGAGTTCGCCGCGAGACGTCCGGCGCATGTGCCGGCGGCGCCGACGCACGCCTCGCTGGTCGCCGCCGCGGGCGGCGCCAAGGACAGCACAGTGCACGCCGTCGACGACGTGACGGGCAAGGCGCCGGAGGGGGCGACCCGATGACCCACCGCACCCTGGCCGTGATCTCGGCGGGGCTGAGTCAGCCCTCGTCGACCCGGCTGCTCGCCGACCAGCTCGCCGCGGCCACCCGCGACGAGTTGGTCCGGCGCGGCTCCGACGTGCAGCTGCACGTCGTGGACCTGCGCGAGTACGCCCACGACGTGGTGAACAACATGCTCACCGGGTTCGCGCCGGCAGCGCTGCGCGAGGTCGTCGACACGGTGACCGGGGCGGACGGGCTCATCGCCGTCACCCCGATCTTCAGCGCCTCGTACAACGGGCTGTTCAAGTCCTTCTTCGACGTGTTGGATTCCGAGTCGCTGGTCGACCGGCCGGTGCTGATCGGCGCGACCGGCGGCACCGCCCGGCACTCGTTGGCACTGGAGCACGCCGTTCGCCCGATGTTCGCCTACCTTCGGTCGGTGGTCGTCCCGACGGCGGTCTTCGCCGCTCCGGAGGACTGGTCCGACGGCACCGCCGACGGCGCGTTGCGCGCCCGGATCCGGCGCGCTGCCGGGGAGTTGGCCGACCAGATCGAGCGGCGGCCACCGGCCACCGGGCCGGCCGATCCGTTCGCCCTCACCACCGACTTCCTGCAGATGCTCGGCCGAGGTGACGGCGCGCCGGTCAGCTGACCGGGTGGGCGACCAGCACCGGGCAGTGCGCGTGCTGGATCGCCGCCTGACTGACCGACCCGAGCAACAGACCGGCGAAACCGGCCCGGCCCCGGGTGCCCACGACCAGCAGCGCCGCCGTGCCGCTGGCCTCGATGAGCCCCTGGGCCGCGCCGGCCGCCCGGACCGGATGCTCCCGCACCACCAGGTCGGGGTGTTCGGCGCGCACCACGGCGGAGGCGTCGGCCAGGAGTCGCACCACGTCGGCCTGGTACGCGGCCTGCGACTCCTCGATCTCCTCCGGCACCGTCCGGTCCGCGTCCGCAGGACCGACGTGCACCAGCACCAGCGGCACGTCCCGCAGCGCCGCCTCGTCGGCGCCCAGGCCCACGGCGAGCCGGGACGACTCGGACCCGTCCACGCCGACCAGCACCGGGCCGTCCACCGGGATCGGCTGCTCGTCCGGGCGGACCACCAGCACCGGGCAGTGGGCGTGCGCGGCCACCTGCGCGCCGACCGAGCCGAGCAGCAGCCCGGTGAATCCGCCCAGACCGCGGCTGCCCACCACCACCAGCTCCGCCCGTCGGGACTCCTCGATCATGGTGGCCCCCGGGCCCCCGAGGACCTGACGCACCTCGGCGGCGAGGCCGGGCCACCGGTCGGTCAGCTCGGCCGCCGTGCGCTCCAGCATCTGCTGCGCCTCCGCGGAGGGCGGGGGCACCCCGATGTCGTACGGGTTGAGCGGCACGCCGTAGCCGGACGGATGCAGGTACCCGTGTACCAGGAGCAGCGGTCGAGACCGGAGCACGGCGGCCCGCGCCGCGTGTTCGGCGGCGACGAGGCTGGACGGCGATCCGTCCACGCCCACCACGACAGGTCGGTTCATCGGCGCTCCCTGGGTCGGTCAGCTCATTGTCGACCGCTCGGCCGCACCGCAAGGTCCGGACGCGCCGGTTCCGGGATCGCGCCGTTCCGGCACTTGCACGTAACTACGTATGTTCGTAGTATCGACGTATGGACTCCGTGGAAGATCGGCTCGCCGCGCTGGAGGCACAGGTTGCCGCGTTGAGCGAGCGGCCCGCCGCCGCGCCGCCACCACCACCCGCGCCGGAGGGCACCTTCTGGGCACTCGACGGCCTCAAGCAGCGCCTGCCACCCGACGGGTCGGGCGCGGTGCTCTACACCGGCACCGTCCGCGTCGCCGGCCAGCACTACGACTGGCAGTACGGCCGCACCGTCGACGACCTGCTCGCCGCCGACTGGACGGACCTGCCCAGCACCCTCTCCGCGTTGGCCCACCCGGTGCGGCTGCGGCTCCTGCGGGAAATCCTCGGCGGCCGGCAGAGCACCAGCGAGCTGGCCGAGATCGAGGAGTTGGGCACCACCGGCCAACTGCATCACCACCTGCGCCAGATCACCGCCGCCGGTTGGCTGCGCAGCGCCGGCCGAGGCCGGTACGCGGTCCCCGCCGAACGCGTGGTGCCGCTGCTGGCCATCCTCACCGCCGCCGGCCGCTGACCAGACGCGGCTCGGCCGCCCATCCGACGACCCCACGGAGGAACCACCATGCGCCGGACGACAGTCACCGTCCTCGCCGTCGCGCTGATCGCCGGCCTGGTCGGGGTGGCGTTGATGCCCCGGGTGCCCCGACTCGGCGGGCAGAGCACCGGCGACCGCGACCTGGCCGCCGCCGCCCGTTCGGCCACGCCCGACCAGTCAGGGCGGCGTGGGCTCGCCGTCGCCCTGGTCGAGAACGGCCGGATCCGCACCGCCGGACTGGGTGACCGGGACCTCGCCGGTCGACCCGTGGAGCCGGGCACCCCGTTCGAGATCGGCTCGGTCACCAAGGCGTTCACCGGCATGCTCCTCGCCGACCAGGTCGCCGCCGGTGTCGTCGGCCCGGACGACCGGCTCGGCGCCACCTGGCCCGAGATCACCGGCCCCGCCCGCGACGTCACGCTCGCCGAACTCGCCAGCCACCGCGCCGGCCTGCCCCGGCTGGCCCCCGGCTCCCCACTGGGGTGGGCACGCATCCTCTGGTCCAACGTCTCCGGCGCAAACCCCTACGCCGGGCAGGGCGTCGACGCCGTTCGCAGCGCCACCGACCGGGTCGACACCGACGACGACGAGCGCGGCGAGGTCCACTACTCCAACCTCGGGCCGTCCGTGCTCGGCCACGCGCTCGCCGCGAAGGCCGGCGTCACGTACCCCGAATTGCTGCACGACCGGCTGCTACGGCCGCTCGACATGACGGCCACCACTGTCGCCACCCGCGTCGACGACCTGCCGGCCGACCGCGCCCAGGGCAGCCGGGCCGGCGGCCGGCCGCTCGACCCGTGGACAGGAACCGGCTACGCCCCGGCCGGCGCCGGCCCCTGGTCGACGGCCGAGGATCTGGGCAGGTTGCTCGCCGCGACTCTCGCCGGCACCGCACCCGGTGCCGACGCCGCCACCGCCCGCTTCCGCGAGGACGACGACACCCGCATCGGGTACGGCTGGTTCACCACCCGGCACGGCGACCGCGAGATCGTCTGGCACAACGGCGCTACCGGCGGGTTCCGGTCCTACGTCGGCCTCGAACGGGCGACCGGGCGGGCGGTGGTGGTGCTCGGCAACACCGACAAGGGCGTCGAGCCGATCGGGCTGCGGCTGCTCGGGGTGCCACCGAAGGAGGCCGACTCGGCGACGTCGATGGTGCTGCCGTGGATCGGCGCCGGCCTCGCGGTTGCCTTCACCTTCCTCGGCGGCCTCTCCCTGCTCGGCACCGCCCGCCGTCGCCAACTGGACCAGGTGACGCTGCTGGCGGCGGCGGTCTGGGCGTTCGCCTACCTCGGCCTCGGGCACCGGATGGGGGACTGGTCGATGGTGCCGGCCTGGCTGTGGCCGCTCGGCGCCAGCCTGTCGGCGGCGGGGGTGGCCCTGGCGGCGACCCGGTGGCGCGCCCTGCCGGTGGTCGACGCGCGGGTGCCGTGGCGTCGACTGCTGTCGGTGGCGAGTTCTTTGGGCGCCGCCGTGCTGGCGGTCGTGGCCGTCGTCGGCTGACTCCGCGCCGCAGCGTGTCGTCACCGCCGTTGCGTACCCTCGGCCGATGACCTCCGATCTGCTGCTGCGCCCGGTCCGTGAGGACGACCTCGTCGAGTTCTTCCTGCACCAGCAGGACCCGGAGGCCAACCGGATGGCCGCGTTCGGCCCGAAGGACCCGTCCGACCGTCGGGAGTTCGCCGCACACTGGGCCCGGGTGCTCACCAACCCGCAGAACCTGGTCCGCACCGCCGAGGTCGACGGCGAGGTGGTCGGCTACGTGACCGCCTTCCCGGTCGGCGACCAGACCGAGGTCAGCTACTGGATCGACCCGGCACGTTGGGGTCGGGGCCACGCCACGTCGGCCCTGGCCGCCCTGCTGCGCGAGCTGCCCCGGCCGGTGCACGCCCGCGCCGCCAAGGACAACGCCGCCTCCCTCGCGGTGCTCCGCAAGTGCGGGTTCGTCGTGATCGGTCAAGACTCGGGGTACGCCAACGGCCGCGGCGAAGACGTCGAGGAATGGCTGTTGGAGCTGCCCGCCGACGCCTCTGACCTGGGCGGGCACTAGTCTCGCGGCGTGAACTGGTTGGATCTCGTCGGCTGGGCCGGCTCCGCGGTGCTGGTCTGGTCGCTGCTGCAGTCGCGCGTGTTGCGACTGCGCGCGATCAACCTCGTCGGCTGCGTCGTGCTGATCGGCTACAACGCCGCGATCGAGGTCTGGCCCATGGTCGGGCTCAACGTCGTGCTCGCGGTGATCAACATCTGGTACCTGCGCGGGATGCTCGCCACCCGGCACGACGAGACGACCTACCAGGTGGTGGAGGTCGGCGTCGGCGACCAGTTCCTCGCGCACACGCTGCGGGTGCACGCCGCCGACATCACCCGGTTCAACCCCGGCTTTCGCTGGGACCCGGACGCGTCGGGGCGCTCGGCGTTCCTCGTGGTCACCGCTGACGAGGTGGTCGGGGTGGTGCTGGCGCACGCCGAGGCGCCCGGCGTCGCCCAGATCGACCTGGACTATGTAACCCCGAAGTTCCGTGACTTCACCCCGGGTGAGTTCGTCTACCGGCGCAGCCACCTGTTCACCGAACGGGGCTTCCACCGGGTGGTCAGCCCGCCCCGGATGGTGGCCCCCTACTACCACCGGCTCGGCTTCCGCCCGGACGGCGACTCGTACGTCCTCGACCTGCCGGCGTCACCAGCCATCGACCATCGCTAGCGTGGGCACGCGCGCTCGGACCGGTCTGTCGACGGTGGGTGCCGCGATCAGCAGCGCGACGGTCAGCCCGGTC
>NZ_JBEYSL010000009.1:0-35473 GCF_040642735.1 Micromonospora sp. NPDC047753
AAGGGACTTCAGCGCGCGGACGGGTCGTTCCCCAGCCTCATCCCGGCGGGGGACGCCGACCGGGACGTCGACAGCACCGCGATGGCCGCGATGGCTCTCGCGCCGCTGACCGATGACCCGGCGGCGGTCAACGCCGTCGACAAGGCGTTGACCTGGGTCGCGTCGGCGCAGAAGGAGCACGGCGGTTTCCCCGGCGCGGCCGGCGACTCCACCAACTCCACGGCGCTCGCGATCCAGGGCCTCACCCTGCGCGGCGACACCTACGCCCGACAGGTCGACAAGGCACTGTCGTTCCTGGCCGGTCAGCAGAACGACGACGGCGGGTTCACCGTCGCCGCCGGCGGTCAGGCCGGCTCGGACCTGCGCGCGTCCACCCAGGTCGTCGGCGGCGCGACCGGCATCTCGTTCGCCGCCCTGACCCGGGACGTGCACGAACTGCCGGGCCCGGACCCGTCCAGCACCCCGACGACCAACCCGACCGCGACACCGACCGCGAGCCAGTCGTCGTCCCCGTCGGCAGCCCCGAGTGTGTCTCCGCCGTCGGCCGGCGCCGGCGGGCACTCGTCGGGCAACCTGCCCCGCACCGGCTGGTCGATCATCACGATCACCCTGCTGGCGTTGGTGCTCGTCGTCGCGGGCGTCCTGCTGCGGGTCTCCGCACGCCGTCGCGCGGTCTCCAGCACGGGCGGTCTGTCGTGACGGCCCGCAGGTGGCGCCGCTCGATAGTGGCGCTGATGATCGTCGGCGCGCTGGTGGTGACGCCCGCACCGGCGCTGGCCGACCCGCTGCCGATCGGGCAGTGCACCACCTCGTCCGGGGTGATTCTCGCGGTGGACTTCAGCCGCTGGGGTGGGCCGCTCCTGCGGTCCTGCGGCACCACCCCGACCACCGGCTACCAACTGCTCAACCAGGGCGGCTGGCGCACCACCGGGACACAACACGACGGGCCGGCGTTCATCTGCCGGATCGGCTACGCGGGCCACCAGGGCGGCACCCAGTACCCCACCCCGGCGGACGAGAGGTGTGCTCTCACCCCGCCGGCCAGCGCGTACTGGTCGTACTGGCACGCCGACCCGGGGCATAACAGCTGGGTCTACAGCCAACTCGGCGCGATGAGCTACAAACCCAAGCCTGGCAGCGTCGACCTGTGGATCTTCGGGGCGACCGACATCGGGGGCACCGAGGGACGGCCCCGGCTCAGTCCGGACAGCGTCCGCGCCCGCAACAGCAAGCCGACCGGCACGGCCACCACCGCTCCGCCCCCCGTCGCACCCACCCCGGCTCAGCCGGGCGGCGGGAATCCACCAGGCGTCGGCAACCCGGGCGCTGGCAATCCGCCGCCGGGCAACCCCGGCGTCGGCAACCCTCCGCCCGGCCTCCCGCCGGCGGGAGCGCCGACGCCGATCCCGATGAGTGGTACGCCTACGCCCCCGGCCGGCGAAGCTATCTCACCGGCCGCGGTAGGACCGTCCCTGCCACCGAACGCCACCGTCGAAGGACCACGCATCCTCGACGCGGAACCCACCGTGACGGCAGCCCGCCAGGACACCGGTTCGGCGCTGCCGGCACTGATCACGGTTGGGCTGCTGGCGCTGCTCGCCCTCGCCGGCGGTGTCGTCGGCTGGCGACGCCGCCGCACCTGACCCGATGCGCCCGATCCGTACCGGCCTTGTCCACCGCCTCGCGGTGGCCCGGTTGCCGCGCTCCCTGCATCCGGTGGCTTGGTGGCTGTGGGCGCTCGCGCTGGCCACCGCCGCGAGCCGTACCAGCAACCCCCTTCTCCTGCTGCTCATCTTCGCGGTGCTCGGTTTCGTCGTCAGCGCCCGCCGCACGGACGCGCCGTGGGCACGGGCGTTCCGCTACTACCTCTACCTCGCGCTGATCATCATCGCGATCCGGGTGGTGTTCCGGACGGTCTTCGCCTCGGGCATCACCCCCGACGACCACATCCTGTTCCGGCTCCCGCAGCTGCCCACGCCCGAGTGGTACGCGGGAATCCAGATTGGTGGTCCAGTGTCCCTGGAGGCGACCCTGTCCGCCTGCGTTGACGGGCTCCGGCTGGCCTGCCTGCTGTGCTGCATCGGTGCCGCCAACAGCCTCGCCAACCCCAAACGCGCCCTGCGGGTCCTCCCCGGCGCGCTGTACGAACTCGGTGTCGCCGTCACCGTCTCGTTCAGCGTCGCACCGCAACTCGTGGAGAGCGTCCAACGGGTCGCCCGGGCCCGCCGGTTACGTGCCGGACGGGCCAGGGGCCTCGGTGCCGTACGGGCCATCGTGATGCCGGTCCTGCACGACGCGCTGGACCGGTCGCTGCGGCTGGCCGCCGCCATGGACTCGCGCGGCTACGGCCGGGTCGGCACCGCCACACCGGGCTCGCGGCGGCTCACCGGCGTCCTCATGCTCACCGGCATGGCCGGCCTGTGCGTCGGCGTGTACGGCCTGCTCGACCCGCGCGTGCCCCGCCCGGTCGGGCTCGGCGGCCTCGGCGGTGGTGTGCTGCTCTGCGTCGCCGGGATGGCGCTCGGTGGGCGTCGGGTCTCCCGCAGCCGTTACCGGCCGGACCCGTGGCAGTGGCCGGAGTGGACGGTCGCCGGCTGCGGCGTCGTCACGGCCATCGTGCTCGGTGCCGGCACCGGCTACGACCCCGCCGCGCTCAACCCGAGCCTCTACCCGCTGCACTGGCCCAGCCTGCCCGCACTACCGGCCGCCGCGATCCTTGTCGCCGCCCTCGCGGCGATCGCCGCACCGACACCGCCGCGCCCGCACCGACCGCAGCCCGCCGCCGTACGGGGCCGCGCCGCCGACACCGCAGGAGCACCGTCATGATCCGCTTCGAGCGCGTCAGCATCACGTACGACGGTGCGCCCCGCCCCACCCTGCGCGACGTCGACCTCGACATCGACGAGGGAGAGCTGTGCCTGGTCGTCGGGCACACCGGCGCCGGGAAGTCGACACTGCTCGCCGCGATCAACGGGCTCGTACCGCACTTCAGCGGCGGCACCCTCCAGGGCAGCGTGCGCGTCGCCGGCCGGGACACCGCCGACCACCCGCCCCGCGAGTTCGCCGACCTGGTCGGCGTCGTCGGGCAGGACCCGGTCGCCGGGTTCGTCACCGACACCGTCGAGGAGGAGTTGGCGTACGGGATGGAGCAGTTGGCGCTCGACCCGGCGGTCATGCGGACCCGAGTGGAGGAGACCCTCGACCTGCTCGGCCTCGTCGACCTACGCCGCCGTGGCCTGCACGAACTCTCCGGCGGTCAGCAGCAACGCGTGGCGATCGGCGCGGCG
Organism: Micromonospora sp. NPDC047753; assembly: GCF_040642735.1. NCBI lineage: Bacteria > Bacillati > Actinomycetota > Actinomycetes > Micromonosporales > Micromonosporaceae > Micromonospora > Micromonospora sp. NPDC047753. The sequence continues at coordinate 3,288 of NZ_JBEYSL010000009.1, forward strand.
CTGACCGCCCACCCACGGGTGCTCGTCCTCGACGAGCCCACCTCCGCGCTCGACCCGACCGGGGCCGACGACGTTCTCGCCACCGTCACCCGGCTGGTTCACGACCTAGGTGTCACAGTCGTGCTGGCCGAGCACCGACTGGAACGTGTCCTGCCGTACGCCGACCGGCTCATCCACGTCGCCCGCGACGGCACCGTCCGCCACGGTGACCCGGCCACGCTCGTCGCCGGCACCACCGTCGCGCCGCCAGTGGTCGCACTCGGGCGCCTGGCCGGCTGGTCACCGCTACCCCTGTCGGTACGCGACGCCCGCCGGCACGCCACCACACTGCGCGACCGGCTCCCCACCACGCCCCCGCAGCCACACCGCCACTCACACGCCGAAGCCCAGAACGCACTCACCGCCGCCGGTGTGATCGTCCGGCACGGATCGGTCGTCGCCGTCCGTGGAGTCGACCTGACTCTGGTATGCGGTGAGATCACCGCGCTGATGGGGCGCAACGGCTCCGGCAAGTCGTCCCTGCTCTGGGCATTGCAAGGCTCGGGTCTCCGGGACGGCGGCAGCATCGCCGTTCCCGACCCGGCGCACGGCGACGACCTTGACCCGGGTCGGGTGGGTGCCAGCCAGGCCCGCCGACTCGTCGGTCTCGTCCCGCAGACCGCCACCGACCTGCTGTACCTCGACACCGTCGACGCCGAACTCGACCAGGCCGACCGCGACGGCGCCGAGCCGGGCACCGCGCGACGGCTCCTCGACGGCATCGCCGCCGGCATCGACGGCGACAGCCATCCCCGGGACCTGTCCGCCGGGCAGCAGCTCGCCGTGGTCCTGGCCATCCAACTCGCCGTCACCCCCGGTGTTGTGCTCCTCGACGAGCCCACCCGTGGGCTGGACTACCAGGCCAAGGCCGCACTGACCCGTACTCTCGACAGCCTCGCCGCGCAGGGCCGTTCCGTCGTGGTGGCCACCCACGACGTTGAGTTCGCCACCGCCGCCGCCGACCGGGTGGTGGTGATGGCCGACGGTGAGATCGTCGCCGCCGGCCCCGTTGCGGCCGTCCTCACCGCGTCGCCGACGTTCGCCCCGCAGGTCGCGAAGATCCTCGCGCCGCTGCCGTACCTGACGGTCGGGCAGGTAGCCGCCGCCCTCGACAATCCGGAGGTACGCGCGTGACCACGCTGACCGTCGCCGTCCGCGTGCCCGGCCGTGCCGTGCTCGCGATCACCATGGCGTCGTTCCTCGGCTTCGTCGCGTTTCTCTGGCCGTTCGTTGTCGCGCCGGGCACCTTCGGCTCCACCCAGACTCCTCCGCTGATGTTCGGGGTGCTGCTGCTCCTGGTCCTCGCCGTCATCTTCGCCGAGATCGCCGACGGCAGGATCGACGCCAAGGCGCTCGCCATGCTGGGCGTGCTGTCAGCGATCAACGCGGCCCTGCGACCACTCGGCGCCGGCACCGCGGGCATCGAGACGGTCTTCTTCATCCTCGTGCTCGCCGGCCGGGTCTTCGGACCCGGCTTCGGCTTCGCGCTGGGCTGCACCTCGCTGTTCGCCTCCGCCCTGCTCACCGGGGGAGTGGGACCGTGGATGCCGTACCAGATGTTCGGCTGCGCCTGGGTCGGCATGTTCGCCGGTCTCCTGCCCCGGATCCGCGGACGGGCCGAGATCGTCCTGCTCGCCGCCTACGCCGCGGTCAGCGGATACTTCTTCGGGTTCATGCTCAACCTGTCCTTCTGGCCGTTCTCGCTCGACCCGACCAGCTCGATCGCCTACCAACCCGGCCTGCCGGCCCTGGAGCAACTCCACAGGTACCTGACCTTCTTCACCGTCACCTCGCTGGGCTGGGACACCGGGCGGGCGGTCACCACCGCCATCCTCGTCACCCTCGCCGGGCCGGCAGTGCTCGGCGCGTTCCGGCGCGCGGCCCGACGTGCACGTTTCCGGGCTGCCCCGACGTTCACGGCCGCTGCTGTGCCGTCCCCGGCCAGCCCCAGAGCCTCCTCCGCTGATGGTCGGCCTCTGGCGCCTGATCCGGACAGCGACACGACAGCGGGCATCGGTGGTCGGCCGCCGACCGCCCGACGGGGCTGTCTCGCTAAAGGTGTTTCCGGCGATCTTGGTTCGTAGGTTTCAGCGGCTGGGAAGCGGTCGCTGAAGGTGATGGCGAAGGCGTTCAACGCGGGTTTCCAGCGCGTCGTCCATCGGGTTCGGCCTGCTCCGGTGGGGTCCAGGGACCGGGTCACCAGTTACTGACAATTCAACGCGGCCAGTTCGTTGGGGACGTGGCCGCGGGCCTTGACCGCTCGCCGGTAGCGGGCGATCAACGATTCGATTGCGTTCGCAGAGCAGATGCAGCCCATCCGGACCGGTCAGCGACAGCCCTTGTTCCTTGGCTGCCCGGACCAGCTCGATGGCGGCTTTCGCCTCCGCCGAGGGCTCCGCCCGCTTCTTCCGTCCGGTCTGATCGGTTCTGTGTCGCGGGTCATCACGGCACGCGGTGGCCGTCTCCATACCCATGCCACGCCCAACGCCAAAGCCAAGTGAGTTTGGAGTATTAGATAGACCCGCACACCCGATCTGGGCTTGGCCATTGACACCTATCGCGCCGACCCGTGCGCCTGAGCCCTCGTTGTCCCGCCGAACGGCGTTTGCCGATCCGGCAAGTTTTCTCGCCGGCGCCATGGAACAACGGGCACCATGCCGGTGGAGCCCGATCGATCGCGAGGACGTGAGCGCATGAAGTACATGGACCCCCCGGACGCGGCGACACCGGCCGAGTTCTGGGAGAGCCTGCACCAGCAGGTCGCCGCCTCCTCGTGGGAGGTACGCGTCAACCCGATCCTTGCCGCAATGGTCGGCGACCTTCCGCCGGGCGCTGCCCTCGACCTGGGATGCGGTCAGGGCGGCGACAGCCTGTGGCTCGCCCAACGCGGCTGGCAGGTCACTGCGGTCGACATCGCCGATGCCGCCCTGCAACGGGTAAACGAGCGCGCCGCCCAGGAGCGGCTGAGTGACAGGATCCGTACCGAACGGCACGACCTGTCGGATTCCCTGCCCTCGGGCACCTGGGACCTGGTGAGCGCTCATTACCTGCACAGCCTCTTCGAGTTCCCCAAGGCCCGCATCCTTCGTGAACTCGGCGAACAGGTGAACCACGGCGGCGTGCTGCTGATCGTCGACCATGGTTCGGTGGCCCCATGGTCCTGGAACCAGGGGGCCACGATTCCCACCCCGGACGAGACCCTGGCCGGTCTGGCCCTCGATCCCGCGTCCTGGCAGGTGGGCTGCTGCGAAGCCCGCGATCGGACGGCCACCGGCCCGGGCGGCCAGACGGCCAAGGTGACCGACAATGTGATCGCCTTGCGCAGGACGGCCTGACAGAATCTTCGCGCCGAAGGCGACCTTGGACCGGCTGGTACCGCCACGTCACCCTGGCCATGCTCGCCCTCGCCGTCCTGACCATCCTCACCGCCACCGCCCAGCAACCCCACGCTGACACGGAGATCATCGCGTTGACCGTCGCCGAGATCCGCCGACTCGTCAACGCCTTCGTCCTCGCCGCTGCCCTCCCACCAGGGCACATCCTGCACCGGTCGATCTGGCGACGAACATCCCAAGCCCAAGCCCGCCGATCCCACTACCAGTGCGGACCTGGAGCGCGTCGTGCACCAGCCGGCGGTTGTTCCCGGCTGGGACAGCCGTCAAGGCTCGCGTCATCTCCCGCTCGGGCAGGATCAGCAGCCCTTCGCGGGAGGCGTCCAGGGCCCCGGCAAAGTCGTGAACACATCGAGCCGGATGACGGGATCAGGCGTGTCCGGGTCTTCCAGAATGTCGCACACTGGGTTCCGCTCGACTGCGGCCGTTACCTCAGCGAGAAACTCGACCAACTTCGTCGTCTTCTTGATCGCATCCTGACTGAGAGTCACGCTCGCATGCACCCCCTGTTAGTTGACAGGCAACGTCACAGACTGCGCTGCCTACGATCAAGATCACAAGGGTGATGCCGTGCGTGCAGCATGAGTGAAACCCCTGAGCAGGGGTGCGGCCCAAAATCGGGCACCCGTCGCCACCTCACCTCTGCGGTGTTCGCGGGCGGCGCCGCGATAGTCTGCAACGGATGAAGCCGTCGGCTCGAAGGTGAGGCTTGCCCGATGGGTACCAGCTACGAACCGATGAGTCTGGCCAGGTTGGCCACCCATCTGGTGTCCGCGGACACCGACCAGACTCGCTGGAAGCTCGTATGGGAGTTTCTGGAGGAGTACCGCTGGGAACTCGCCGAAACCAGGGTCGACCTGTTACGAGATGAGCCCGGGCTAACCGGAGACCCACGGTGGGACGCGCTGCTTGCCGCGCTCGCGGAGCACCTGCTGGCTCAGGCAGATCTTGCCCCGCCCGCATGGGTCGACGCACGTGTGCTGCGCCGGGCATGGTTCCCGGCCGAACTGGCCATCCACCGGGCCGACGCCCTGGCATGGGCCCCGGCTGCATTCCGGAAGCACGGTGTTTACCTCTCCGTTCACGACCTGGCCGCGGCGTGAGCGGATCAGACAGCGTCCTCATGGGGCGCGCGGAACTCGAACGCGCGTTCGCTCACCTGGGCGACCGGCTTGTCCGGCGCGGAGTCGTCGCTGACATCTTCATTGTGGGTGGTGCCGCGATGGCGCTCGCCTCGACGCGAAACGGGTTACCAGGGACGTCGACGCGATGTTCGTCCCGCACGGAGTCGTCCTCGATGAGGCGCGTGCAGTGGCCGACGAACTGGGCCTACCGCCGTGGTGGCTCAACGAGCAGGCCAGCGTGTATGTATCCGGCAAGGACGACCCGGGCAAGCGGCGAGTCTTCGACCACCCTGGCCTGCGCGTGATGGCCGCCTCGCCGGAGCACATCTTCGCGATGAAAGCGCTCGCGGCGCGAACCCGCGACGTGGACGACCTTCGCGCCTTGGCGGCGCTGGCCAAGATAGCGACGGTGGACGACGCTATACGTCTGTGCGCCGACTTTTACCCCGACGAAGCGATCTCGCCACGAGCAATGGGAGTTATCCGCGAACTTTTCGGATGATTCGGCTCCCCATGCGGCGCGGCGGTCAATGTGATCACTTCCGATGGCTCAGGCCTCTAAACAGGATCCTCACGTGTCCGCCGAAGCGCGTGAAACGTGACCGTAAAGCGCGGCGCTTGCTCAGAATCCTATCTGCGGTTGTTCGCCTCGGACATGGAACAGTTGGTGCCGTCGGGGGAGAGGTACTTCGGGAATCTGCCGTTCCTGTTCAGCGTCAGCGACGTGCGACGGCAGGAGGGGCAGATCTGACGGCCGTGGCCGTCTACCGCAGCTCCGACACCGCAGCGGTCCGGCGACTCATCCGGATCCAGACCCTCGCCCTGGCGGTGCGAGCGCAGATCCGCGCGTTGCGGGAACACCTCGGTGCATCGCGGTGGTCGGCGCTGAATGCTCTGGCGCTGCGCGCGGTTGTGGTGAATTTCAAAGTTCGACGAAGGCGGTGAACCTGGTGCGCTCGCTACCGAAGAACGCGAGCGGCACGGGTTGCCGTCAACGCCGGTCGACTGAAACTCACCAGGACCCCTGCGGTGGGGCTCAAGCTTGATGCCTGCACGTTCATTTCGGTCAGTCGATAACCGAACCAGCTGGCTGGCAAGCTTGGACCCTACGCGTCCCGACTTCGATTCATGCTCACGCCCGGTAATGAGCGCGCGAGGTTGAGCCAACCCTGAACGTGCCGTAATCTATGAGCATGTGCACCCGAAATGGAGCACCGATGATACGTACAAGAGTTCGAATCCCCCCTCGGACACATTATTTCCACACGAACTGTGATGGTTGTTCGTGTTTTGCGTGATCCCCGTCCCGTTGGGCGGGGATTTTTGCTGTCGTGGCGAGGAAGCTCCCCGCCGCGGTGAGCGGGTAGATCGCGGTTTCGGCTTCGATGGTCCACGCTTGGTGGTCACACACAATGATCATGTTGTGGTGCGTAAGTAGGCGGCAAGCTTTTCTGGGTCGGGGCTGCGCAGTGCGGGATGGCGACGGTGTAGCCCGCGGTCGTGTCGGATGCGGTCGAGCAGGTGGTCTTCCCGGATGTAGAGGATCTTCGGTTGGGCGAAGGTCTTGGTGCGGGTGCTCGTGTGTCCGTGTCGGCATTGGTAGCCGGGTCGGCCGTGGACCCAGCGCCAGGAAGCTCATGGACCGGTCAGCCACTGTCGAAATCGGTCGCGATATCGCTCAATGCGATCCGGTTTGGCTCGCCGGTCTTGGTGATGAGGCTGGAGACGTGCCGCTCCACCGTGCGCGGTGACAGGTGTAGTCGCCCGGCTATTTCGCGATTGCTCAGTCGGCCGGTGAGCAGCTGCAGCACCTCCCACTCCCGTACCGTCACGCCCGCTGCCCGCAGCTCGGGTGGGATCTCTGCGGCACCGCGCCGACGTTGGGTGACCCGCGCGCCAGCTTGGCGCAGCAGCGTGCGACACGCCCCGGCGACCGGCGTGACCTTCGCCTGGTGGAAGTAGTTTTCGGCGGCACGCAGCCACTCCACGGGGGTGCCCCAGCCATCGGCGAGCGCCGACTCGGCGACCAGCCGCAGGGCGAGGTGTCGCCCCATCGCGTACAGCGCGCCGACCTCCATGGCCTCGGCCAGGGTGGCGGTCGCGGCGTCGTGCTGACCCGCGCGGCCAAGCAGGACCGCCCGGGCGAAGAGAGCGAACTGCCGGTCCCACCGGAGCTGGCTCGCCGGTGTGCCGACGATCGCCTCGTACGCCGAAAAGCTGACCTCGCCGGCCATCGCCCGCAACAGCAACTGGAGGCCGAGCCGTCCACCCAGGTGGAACACGGTCGGGTTCGTCTCCTCCGCCCGTACCGCCAGGGACAGCTCGTCCAGCGCCCGCGGGCGATTCTCCTCCAGCAGCGCGCAGAACGTGCCGGCCAGCCCGTGGACCCGCTGTGTGTGCAGGCTCTCGTCACCGCCCCAGCGCCGGAACTCGGCGAGCGCGTCCTGCATCTCCACCCGCCGGCCCTGGTGGGCGGCGAGCACCGCGCTGAGCAGCAGCACGTACTGGGTGGTCTCCATCAGCTTCAGGCGGGTCGTCGCGGTGAGGACCTGGTCGATCAGGTTCTGTGCGGCCGGGTACTCGCCGCGCATGATCAGGTGCAGCGCGATGCTCGCCTCGGCCTGCTGGCGGGCAGTCACCGCCCCGGCTCGCAGCGCTCGTTCCCGGGCTTGTTCCAGCCGGTCCAGTGTGCCGTGCAGCAACGCGTCGTCGTTGCCGAGCCGAATCAGCGCGTGGACCTCCCAGATCGGCAGGCCGTGCTCGGCGGCGATGGACCGGGCCTGCTCCAAGCAGCGGGTAGCCTCGGCCGGGTCGCGATGCCGGACGAGCGCACCGAGCAACTGCCAGGCCTGACAGGCCACCACCGGCAGCGGCACGGCGGCGCCGACCGTGGCGGCCCGGCGGGCCAGGGTCTCGGCGACCTCCATCTGGTCCCGCCCCGGCGTGTCCAGGGCCAGGTGTGCGGCGACGACGTCGATCGGAGCTGCGTCCTCCGCCGCGGGGTCCGGGCCGAGCAGCTCACGGGCAATCTCCACCTGGGCCAGCGCGTCGGTCAGCTCCCCGGCCAACACCGCGGTCCAGGCCAGCCGGGTGTGCAGCCTGGCCTGCCGTCGAGCGGGGAGACCGGCCACCTGGTCCGGACTGTTGACCAGCTCCAGTGCCCGCCGTACCAGGCCAGCCTCGCCGAGGGCCTGCAGGAGCGTCTCCAGGGTGTCGGCGCGGGCCTCGGCCGGCCCGTCGGCCTGGAGCTCCCAAGCCCTGTCGAGGAGGGCGACGGCCGAGGTGGCGGCACCCTGCGCGAGGGCCCTCCGGCCAGCTTCGGCAAAGAGCCGACCGGCCAACAGGGCGTCGCCGGTCTCGACGCGCAGGGTGGCGGAGATCTGGCACCACTCACCGGGCAACTCCGGGTGGACCTTCGCGACGGCCTCGGCGACGGTGTGGGCCAACTCCCGCCGGGTGGCCGGCTCGACCAGGGCGAGCAGCGACTCGCGGGTGACGCGGTGCCGGAAGGTGTACCAGTCGGTCAACTGGTCGTCCGGTGCCACCAGCTGGGCGACGATGTCGCCGTGCAGATTGTTGAACAGGTCGCGGTCGCTGAGCCCTGTCGCCGACTGCACCACGGCCACCGAGAAGCGTTGCCCGATCAGGGCGCCGCAGGACAGCAGCTCCCGGGCCTGCGGGCTCAGCTTCTCGATCCGGTGCGCCATGCTTCTGGCGAAGGCGGTGGGCAGCGTGGTGGGCGCCTCTGGAGTGACGAGCCACCCCTGTGGACCGTGCCGGAGCAATCCGTTCTCCACCATCGCCGCGAGGATCTCCTCGATGAGGAACGGGTTGCCGCCGCTGCCGCCCCAGAGCAGCTCGGCCGCGGCCGTGGGCAGCTCATCCGCCGCCACGCCGAGGCATGCCCCAGCCATGGCGCGCAGGTCCTCGGGCCCGAGACCGCCCAACTCGATCACGGTGCACCGGCCGCGGCGGGCTGCTGCCCGAGCGACCTCCAGCGCGGGGGAGTCGTCCGCCCGGAGGACGCCGACCAGCAGGGTGGGCTGCTGGTCGAGGTTGTCGATCAGGTATTCGACCACCATGAGCGTCTCGGCGTCGGCGTCCTGGAGATCGTCCAGGACCATCAGGCACCCGCGGTCCTGGCCGGCGAGACCGGTCAGCCGGAGCACCGCCTCGGCCAGGATCACCACCGATCCGGTCTCCTGGTCGGCGAGAGGGGTGCCCCAGTCGGGCACCAACCGGCCGAGGATCGGCCCGTACGGGCCGAGCGCCGCGACGTCTACGGTGGACGATCTGAGCAGGGAGAGCACCGCCTCGGTGAGCGGGCGCAGCGGCACTCCGGTGCCGAGTGCGCTGGCCCGCCCCCGCAGCAGACTCATTTCGGCGGTGTAGGCGGACTCGGCGGCCGCCGCGGCGAGCCGCGACTTGCCGACGCCGGCCTCTCCGACGATGAAGACCGCGCCCCCGCGCCCGACGCGGGCAGCCTCGATCATGCCGATCAGCACACCGAATTCCGCATCTCGGCCGACCAGGACGCGTGATCGTTGCACGGCGGCAACGATAGCGAGGCACTTCATCGATGACCAGGGTCAGACAGCAGGCGCACCGAGCCTGGCGGGATTATCGTCCGACCGGACTGATCGCCGCGCTGACCGGGTGGTTTCCGCCCAGGGTCACAGAGCGAAGGTGGGGCAGCAGGTGGTGAGCGGAGCGGCGGCGTCGACGGTTCCGGCGTCGCCAGCGACCAGGTGTCCCACCAGGAGGCCCACCGGGATGGCCAGACCGGCCAGGGCCGCCGTACGCAGGCCGAAGGCCACCATCGGGCTGACCTTTGGCTCCCCGGCGGGGTTCGGGTCCTCCAAGTGGGCGGTCTCGACGGGGGCGGTAGCGACGTGGGTGACGTCGGCGGTGAGCTGTTGAGACATCATTGTTCTTCTCTCCTCGTGGTGAACGGGTTGGTGAGCGACAGCCAGTCGGGTCCGGTTGGCTGTGGGGTGGGTTCCAGGAGCAACGCGGACGGAATCCGTGCGGCCAGGGCGGAGCGCAGCAGTCCGTAGCCGATGCCGGCGAGGCCGGTCAGCAGTCCCGGTGTGAGCACTCCGTCGGGTGTGCCGCAGTGGCGCGTCTGCCATTGCAGGGAGTTGAGGAGCAGGGTGGTCCGCTGCCGTAGCGCGGCGGCGGCCGCAGGGCCAGCCGGCCCCGCGGCCAGCACGGTCAGCGCCTCACCGATACCGGACTCGCCGTGGCAGATACTCAGGTCGCGGGACAGTGGCCGATCGGCCAGGCGCCGGACGAGGTGAGCCAGCGCGTCCGGGTCTGTGGTGGGCGAGGTGCCCGCGTCGTGTCGACCGGCGAGGGCGAGTGCCAGGCCGGCGGTGCCGGCACACCACCCGGACGAGCTGGTCGGGGTCTGCCGGGCGTGCCGCAGGGCTCTGTCTGCCGCGTCCGCATGCTGCGGTGAGCCGCCGCCGACGTCGACGAACCGTTGCAGGGCGTACGCGATGCCGGCCGTGCCATCGGCGAAGCCAGCCGGACTGGCGGGGTGATCGGACGCGGTCGTACCGGCCAGCTGGTCGGCGCAGGTCCGGGCCAGCGCCGCCGCCCGATCGAGACCCAGCTCGGCGTGAATCGATGTCATCGCGGCCAGGCAGCCGGCCCTGCCGGTGGCCCAGTCGTCGGTGGCGGGGCCGGAAACCGCGACCTCGGCGAGTTCGACAGCCGTGTCGACCCACCGACCGATCTCCGGGTCGTCGAGCAGCACGGCCAGCCGAGCCAGCCCGTAGGCCAGTCCGCCGAGGCCGTGCAGCCCGCCACAGCCGATCGCCGTGACCAGCTCCGGGCGATCCGCGAGTAGGCGCAGTAGCCCCGGGGTCGCGGCGACCGCCCGGCGGGCCACGTCGCCGTAGCGGGCCACGCCGCTGATGTGAGCGAGCTGGCCGAGGAAGAGCGCCACGCCGAGGTACCCGTTGGCCAGGCCGGCGCCCATCGGGAGCAGCAGCCACTGCCGGTTGTCGACCAGCTCCAGGCCGAGCCAGTTCACGCGGTCCCGGCCCGGTGCGCCCCGGGCCACGATCTGGTCGGCGATCGCGCAGGCTGCCGAGACCAGCCGTTCGGGTGGGGCGGCGGTTCCGTGCGACGCACCCTCCATTGGCGCCGTGTCGCCATGGGCGCCGACCGGCCGGCGGGTGGCCAGGCTGGCCATGATGACCCACTCCTGGTCCTGCCGGTCGGCCTCGCCGAGCCCGGCGATCCGGTCCAGTGCCGCGTCGACGCCGCTGCGGTACAGCGGCACCGCGGTCGGCTCCCCGTCGGCTGCCAGCTGGGGGCTGTCGGCCCGGGCGTGGAAGTACGGCACGTCGCCGCGCCACAGGGCCGCGATCTCGTGGCGGGCGAACATTGGGTCGCCGGGCAGTGTGGTCCGGCCGCAGAGCCGCCCGAGGAACCGGTCCCGGTCCAGACCGTCGCGCAGCAGGCTCGGATGGGTGGCCTCGTCGAGCAGCGTCCGGTAGGCCCAGGTGGGCCGCACGACGAGTCGCACCGTCATGGCCGACGACGCCTTGACCAGCTGGGCGAAGTCCCCGCGATGGGCCTCGATTGCTTCGTAGCCGAGCCGGAAACCCGCCAGCATCGCCGCCTCGTGGTCCTCCGGATCGATCACCCGGTCGCCGAGCCGGGGCCGGTTCGAGGCACCGTCGAAGGTGGACGCGCGACGTACCAGGCGCATCTGGTCTGTGCCCGGGTCCGCCCAGTCGATCCGACTGACCGGGCTCTGCCGGCCCTCGTCGCCGCCGGCGCCGGACAGGTCCATGATGCCCTGCTCACCGACGACGATCAGCGGCAGCAACGCGGTTCGGTGCACCGAGGCGGCGAGCAGGTCGGCGGCTGGATCGCCGCTCTCAGATGCCGGTCGCCAACTGGGGCTGAACAACGTCTCGGCGTCGATGGCCACGGGGTCCTCGCCGCTGGCGATCACGTTCTCGTAGTGCAGATCGGTGGTGTTGAGGGCGTGGGCGAGCGCCAGCAGCGCACCCTGTCGTCGATAGAAGCGGTCCGCGCCGTCCAGGTCGGCCAGCGGTGCCGCGGTGACGAACTCGGTCCAGCCGTACTCCGGACGGACCAGGCAGGCGGCCGCCCGCATGCCGACGGTGGGCACCATCCGATTCATCCAGCCGACGAAGGCCGCCAGCCGGTCGTCGTGGGTGAGATCCCGGGGCTTGTAGACCAACCGCCGGCCGTCCGCGAACTGGACCACGGTGGTGGTCCGGCCGGCCCGGTGCGGGTCACCCCGCCTGTCGTCGACGGCCACCAGTGGGCCGGGGTCCACGCCGCCCAGGAGGTTGTCGACCAGGCAGTCCCGGTCGGCGGTGTACCGGGCGAGCAGCTCCAGCATCGCGTCGGTGGTGTGCGCGGTGGCCTGCCCGAGCAGCCTGGCCAGGACCGGAAGATCGGTGAACAGCGCAGCCAGCCCTGCCGGGGTGGCAAGCTGGCGGACGAAGCCGATGAATCGGGCGCGGCTGTCGGCACCCTGGAGGAGGCCGGCGATCCTGCGGCGGTGCAGCTCCTCGACGAAGGTACGGGCGGCCAGCGCGGCCAGACGCCGTTCCAGGGTGGCCCCCAACGCGGCGTCCAGCGCGCCCAGGTCGACCTGGGCGTCGGTCACCGGGCCGGAGCCCCGGCGGAAGCGAGCCCTCGCCTGGTCGACCAACGGGCGCAACGGCAGGGCGAACGCCGCCCTCCAGTCCGCTGGGACCGGCACCGACGGAGGCGGTGCGGCGGCGTGCACCGCGGACTCGATCAGGACTGCCCAGGGCGGTGGGTCGACTCGCGCGGCGAGGTGCTCGTCGTCCTCGGCGAGGAAGGTGAGCAACCGGTCCTCGTCGACGCCCAGCTCGCCCAGCCGGACGTCCAGCTCCAGCCCACGGTCGGCCCGCCACAGATCCAGCCGCGACCGTGCGTGCCCGAACCGCTCGCTGTCCACCGGGTCGGTGCCGCCGCCGGCGGTCACCCGCTCGTGCAGCGCCAGGCCCCGCGCCCACCAGCCGCGGCGGAGTCGGGGCGACTCGGCCGGAGCGAGGCTGGGTGGGCCGTCGACGTCCGTGGTGTTCATCGAGTTGAGGGTGCCAAGCGACGACGGGTAACTCATGCGTGGGATCCACCCAAATTCTTGTCGATCTGGCTGGTCGCCGTAGTTTGCGCACTGTCCGGTGCGGTCCGGACGACAGTCGGTGATGACCGCCCGGAGGGTGGGGACCGGAGGCCGGTGTCGGTGGTGTGGCGACAACACGCGGGTGCGGACGACGGAACTTGGGTGGCGGGCACAGATGTGTCGATGCGCGGCGGTGGTCGACTCTCCGACTGTTCGTTGGGCTGACCCGATCGGAGCGACTGTGGAGTTTCGCGTACTGGGGCCGGTGAGCGCCTGGCGCGACGGCGGCGAGGTCCCGCTGGACGGCGCCAAGCAGCGCACCGTCCTGGCCGTCCTGTTGCTCGCCCGAGGGCGAACAGTCTCCGACACGCGTCTCTGCCAGCTGCTGTGGGACGAGAAGCCGCCGGCGACATTCGCCGCCCAGCTTTACAACTACGTCTCCCGGCTGCGGAAGTATCTCGGCGACGAGGTGGAGATCGTCCGGCAGTGGTCCGGGTACCTGCTGCGGTTGCGCGACAGCCGACTCGACATCGAGGAGTTCGAACGGCTGGCCGGACTGGGTCGGGACGCACTGCGCTCCGGCCGGCACGAGGAGGCCGCGCGGGACCTGCACGAGGCGCTCGCGCTGTGGAACGGAGCGACGCTCAGCAACGTCACCGACCACCTCATCGAGGCGGAGTCGCCCCGGATGGCCGAGGTGCGGATGGCGGCCCTGGAGGATCGCATCACGGCCGACCTGATGCTGGGCCGACAGGCCGACCTGGTGGTGGAGCTGAGCGATCTGGTCGCCGCGCAGCCGCTGCACGAGTTGCTGCGCAGTCATCTGATCACGGCGCTGCTGCGATGTGACCGCCAGGCCGACGCGCTGGCCGTCTACCACCAGGGCCGGCGGGTCCTCGCCGACGAGTTGGGTGCCGATCCGGGCCTGGCCCTCGCCGAGGCGTACCAGACGGTGCTGGCCGGCCCCGGGACGCCCGACGCCGCTGTCGCACCGCGGCCCGGACCGGGCTGGCGCGACGTCCGACCGGCGATGCTGCCGCCCGGGGCGCAGGACTTCTGCGGCCGGAAGCAGGAGCTGCGGGCGCTGGCCGGGCTGCTCGCCGAGACGTCGCCGTCCGCTCCGCAACGCACGCTGCTGACCGGGATGGCCGGCGTCGGCAAGTCGGCGCTGGCGCTGCGGGCCGCGCACCTGTGCAGCAGCGACTTCCCGGACGGGCAGCTCTACGCCGACCTCGGCGGCACCCGGGGCAACGCCATCGACCCGGGCGACGTGCTGGGCTGGTTCCTCCGGAGCCTCGGCAATGCCGAGGAGGCCATCCCGAGGCGCCTCGACGAACGCGAGTGCCTCTACCGCAGCCAGTTGGCCGGCCGGCGGGTCCTGGTGGTACTCGACAACTCTGCCAGCTATCCGCAGGTCCGCCCGCTGTTGCCCGGTGACCCGTCCTGTCGGGTGATCCTGACCTGTCGTGGCCGCCTCTCCGAGTTGCCCGGTGTCACCCGCGTCGAGGTGGGCATCCTCGACCCGGCGCAGGCGCTGGAGCTGTTCGCCACGATCGTCGGCTCGCCGCGGGTGGCGGCCGAGCCCGGTGCCGCACAGCGGATCGTGCAGCTGTGTGGGCGGCTTTCGATCGGCATCCGGGTGGCTGCGGCGCGACTCATCGCTCGGCCGCACTGGTCGCTGCGCTACCTCGCGCAGCGGCTGGCCGACGAACGGTTCCGTCTCAACGAACTACGGCTGGGGACGCTGGACGTGCGGGCCCGCATCGAGGGCAGCTACCAGGAGCTGGAGGTCGAGAGCCAGGTCGCGCTGCGCCGGCTGGCACTGCTGAACACTGGGGACTTCCCGATCGGCGCCGCCGCCCGGGTGCTCGGCGTGACGCCCCGGGTGGGGGAGGAGGTGGCCGAGAGCCTGGTCGACGCACGGCTGCTGGAGATCGCGGGCTCGGACGGTGGGCGGCGGCAGCGACACCGCTTCCACGACCTGGTGCGGGTCTTCGCGCGGGAGAAGGCCGACCCGGTGGACCACCGCGTGGTGACCGCCCGATCGGCGTTGCCGGCATAGCCGCGCCTGCGGACCCCCGGCATTTCCGCCGTGCTCCCGCGCCTATGGAGAAGATATAGCCGGTGCCAGCACGGTCAGGGCGTGACCATCCTGATCCCGCCCGAGTGCGCGACCAACGCGCGGATCGACCTCGACCACGCCAGCGGGGACGAGATCATCGGTCGAGTTCGACCCGACCGGGACGACCCGGTCTTCGTCGGGCACTATCCCGGCTTCCCCCTGCTGCCAGGTGTCTACATCGTCGAGTACGTGCACCGCGCCGTCCTCGCGGCGATGCCGTCGGAGATCCTCGCCGAGCTGGTGTCCTGCCGGTTCCTCCGAACGATCGATCTCGACGACGAGCTGGTCATCACCGTCCGGCGCGAGGGCGGGCTACGCCGGGGCACGGTCGCCGTGTCCGGTGTACCGGCCGCCGAGGTGGTGTTGCGTTATCAGGAAGGAAAACCTTGATGCTCGACCGCGACGACATTCGACGGCTCATCCCGCACCGACCGCCGATGCTCCTGGTCGACGGAGTCAGCGAACTGGTACCCCGGAGTCGGCTGGTGGGCAGTTACACGGTGACCGGGACCCGGCCGCTGCCTGCTGTGCTGCTGTTGGAGTCGTGGGGCCAGGCGGCATTGGTGCTGATCAGGCACGACCGGCCGATGGCCACCGTACTGACCGACGGAGTGCCGATCGCGGGTGCATTCGAGGGGATCCGCTTCGGCCGGCCGGTGCTGCCCGGTGAGACGGTCGAGCACCGGGTCGAGCTGATCCGGCTGATCGCCGACACGGGTTTCGTGCGGGGCGAGAGCGTGGTCGGTACCGAGGTGGTCATGCAGGTCGGTCGTCTGGTCGGCGCGGTACGCCCGGCCGCTGCGCTTCGCCCCGCCGTCCCGGCCGGGGTCTCCGACGTCAAGGAGTCGACATGAGTGACATTCGACGACCGGTCGCCCTCGTCAGTGGCGGATCCCGAGGGATCGGTCGGGCCGTGGTCCGGCAGCTCGCCGCAGACGGGTACGACGTGGCTTTCTGTTATCAGAGCAACCGGGTGGCCGCCGAGAAGGTGGCCGCAGAGGCGCTGGAGACCGGTGTCCGGGTGCTGGCCCGGCAGGTGGACGTCGCCGATGCCGCGCAGGTGCGCGACTTCGTCACGGGGGCGGAGCAGGACCTGGGCGAGATCGCGGCACTGGTGACCGTCGCCGGGATCATCCGTGACCGGCCGTTGGCGATGATGGCCGACGAGGACTGGCAGTCGGTGATCGACGTCAACCTCGGGGGTGTCCACAACGTGTGCCGGGCGGCGATCCGCCGGATGATGCGGCGTCGTGGTGGCGCCATCGTCACGGTGTCCTCGGTGGCCGGCATCACCGGCAGCCCGGGCCAGACCAACTACTCGGCCTCGAAGGCCGGCATCATCGGCTTCACGAAGGCGCTGTCGAAGGAGGTCGGCTCGTACGGGATCCGGGTCAACGCCGTGGCCCCGGGCTTCATCGAGACCGACATGCTGAACGACCTGCCGGCCGGCCTGGCCGTGGGCGTCCAGCAGCGGACCGCCCTCGGCCGGCTGGGCCAGGCGGAGGAAGTCGCCCCGGTGGTGACGTTCCTGCTGTCGGAGCGGGCCTCCTACCTGACCGGGCAGGTCGTCACAGTTGACGGTGGTCTGACGTTCTGACCCGCTGCGCCGCGAGCCGGGTCCGCATGGCCTCCAGGCGGACCTGGCTCGCCTGCGTCCGGGCCCGACGCGCCGTGATCCGGGGATAGGCCGTGCCGAGCAACCGGGTGAGCAGGTCGACCCGTCGCGCGTCCGCCCCGACGATGATCTTCACCCGGTTGCGCCGGACCCCGCGCAGGATGAGCCGTGCGGCCTGCTCGGCCGAGGTCGTCGCCTCGCGGGCGAAGCGCTCCCGGATCCCGCCGTAGCCGAGCCCCTTCGCGGCCCGGGCGTTGCTGAAGATGTCGGTCCGCACCTTGCCCGGGTAGACGCAGCTGACCTTCACCGGCACGTCGCCGACCCGCATCTCCTGCAACACCGCCTCGGTGAAACCCCGGACGGCGAACTTGGCCGCGTTGTACGCGCTCTGCGCAGGTGCCGCGGTCAACCCGTACATGCTGGAGATGTTCACCAGGTGGCCCTGCGAGGCGACGAGTAGCGGCAGAAACGCCCGGGTGCCGTGCACCACGCCCCAGAAGTCGACGTCCAGCACCCACCGCATGTCGTCCCACTCGGCCTCGGTGATCGAGGCCAGCAGAGTCACCCCGGCATTGTTGATCACCAGGTCGGCGCCGCCGAAGTCGGCGCGTACCTCCTTGGCGTGGGCCTGCACCGCCAGCCGGTCGGTGACGTCCAACCGGTAGGTGTGGACCTCGGCTCCCCGCTCGGCGCAGCTCGCCGCGGTCTGCGCCAGGCCCTCCTCCGCCGCGTCGGAGAGGGCCAACCGGGCGCCCTGGGCGGCCAGTTCGACCGCCAGTGCCCGGCCGATGCCCGAACCGGCTCCGGTGACGACCGCGACCTTTGTTCGGAACTCCTCCATGCGCGCCCCCTCGGAATGGCGTGCCCGCCCGCGGCGACACACGTCCGCGGAACGGTCCGCTGCCGGGCTATCTCTTTTCCATACCGGGCGCGATGTAGAGAAGTTATGAGAGCCCCGCCGAACACTGCCTCCGGACGGTGCCACCAGGACGCCGACCAGGCGTGGTGCGGAGGAGGCGATGGCACAGATGACAGGTGCGGCAATCACCGGGCTGGGGGCGTACCGGCCGAGCAGGCTGATCACCAACGAGGACATCGCCGAGGAGGCCGGGGTGACTTCGGAGTGGATCGAGGAGCGGACCGGCATCCGGTCGCGCTACCGGTCCGGGCCGGAGGAATCCGTGACGATGATGGCCGCCGAGGCCGGCGGGAAGGCGTTGGCCATGGCGAACGTCGACCCGGCCGACGTGGACCTGGTCATCCTCGCCTCGGCGACGAAGAAGGACCGCATCCCGGGCGGGGCGCCCGAGGTGGCCAGCCGTATCGGCATCCCCGCCACCGGCGCGTTCGACCTGAACGCCGCCTGCGCCGGCTTCGCCTACTCGATCGGCATCGCGGCCAACGAGATCCGGATGGGCGGCGCCCGCAACGTGCTGGTCGTCGGAGCGGAACAACTGAGCAGGTTCATCGACCCGGAGGACCCGGCGACGTACGTCATCTTCGGTGACGGTGCGGGTGCCGCGGTGGTCTCCCCCGCGGAGGTCGACGGCATCAGCCCGACAGTGTGGGGCAGCGACGGCGCGCGGTCCGACATCCTCGGCACCAAGTGGGACGCCAACGGCCGCGAGTTCGCCAAGATGGACGGCCCCCTGGTCTACCGGTGGTCGACCAAGAACGTGCCGAGGGTGGCCCGCAAGGTGTGCGCCCTGGCCGGTGTCGAGCTCTCGGACATCGACTGGTTCGTGCCGCATCAGGCGAACCTGCGCATCGTCGACCAGTTGGCCGAGATCCTCCAGATCCCGGACGAGAAGGTCGCCAAGGACATCATCGACACCGGCAACACCTCAGCCGCGTCGGTGCCGCTGGCGCTCAGCCGTCTGTACGAGAGCGGTCAGACCACCCCCGGCGACCGCGTGATGCTGCTGGGCTTCGGGGCGGGACTGGCCTACGCCGGTCAGCTCATCCGGATGCCCTGACCACTCCGATCACGACCCCTTCCTCAGAAAGGACAAGCACCATGACGCTGACCGTGAACCAGGTGTCCCTCGACGTCGTATCGCTCACCCGCAAGCTGATGACCGAGAACGTCGACCGGGAGATCAACGTCGGCGACACCTTCGTCGAGCTCGGTCTGGACAGCCTCAAGCTCGTCGACCTGCTCGCCGCCGTGGAGACCCACTTCGACATCGAGGTGCCGGACGAGTTGGTCGGCAGCTTCGCCACGGTCCAGGATCTCAGCGACTTCGTGCTCTCCGCCAGGTCTCCGGTGTGACCGGGGACGTCCGGGAGTTGTCGGTCGGGCAGCGAGCGCTGTGGCTGGTCCACCGGTTGGCCCCGGACAGCCCGGCCAGCAACGTGGTCCACGGTCTGCACGTCGAACCGGCGCTCGACCTCGACCTGCTGCGCCGGGCGGTGGCGGCGGTGCGCTCACGGCACGACCTGCTCCGGTCCCGGTTCGTGCAGACAGATCAGGGCCCGGTGCGGGTCGTCGATCCCGACCTCGGGTTCGAGGTCGAGGTCCTCGATGTTCCCGACCTGGACGACGACGGGCTGTTGCGCCGCTGCCAGGAGCTCGGCGACCAGCCGTTACGGCTGGCGCAGGACGGTCCGATGCGGGTGGCGTTGCTGCGTCGGCGTACCGACTGCGTGCTGGTGGTGGTCATCCATCACATCGCCACCGACTTCCATTCGCAGCGGATCGTCTGGCAGGAGTTGGACAGCGCGTACGGGGCGTCGCAGACCGGGCGGTCGGTGGAGTGGCAACCGGTCTCCGGCAGCTACGACGACTTCCTGACCCGGGAGCGGGCGGCTCTCTCCGGCGAGAGCGGCGAGCGGCTGCGCGCCTACTGGGATCGGGTGTGCGACGGCGCCACGGCGGCGACCCTGCCGACCGACCGGCCCCGTCCGCCGGTGCGTTCGTTCCGCGGCGGCGCGTTCAGTCAGGAGTTCCCGGACGACCTCGCCCACCGGCTGCGGGAGACCGCGGCGGCGGCCGGGGTGACGCCGTACAGCGTCGTGCTCGCCGCGTTCCAGGCGACGATGTACCGCTACACCGGTCTGGGGGAGTTCACCGTCGGTTGTCCGGCCTCGCTGCGTCGGGGACGGGCGCTGCGCGGGGTGGTCGGCATGTTGATCAATACGATCGCGCTGCGAGGATCGTTCGACGCGGACACCACGTTCGCCATGGCGATCACCGCGGCGAGCCGGCAGCTGTCCGACGCTGCGGCCCATGCCACCTATCCGTTCCCGATGCTCTCATCGGGCCGCCGTAACCAGGAGCCGCCCGTACGGGTGACCGTCACCCTGCTGGCTCACCAGCACGGCGACGACTACACCACTCGACGGCACGCGTTCGCCGGGCACCAGATCCGGCTGCTGGACATCCCGTACGACGAGGGCCAGTTCGACCTGTCGACGACCCTCACCCAGTACCAGGACGGCCGGCTCCAGGCGGAGTTCGGTTACGACACCGACCTGTTCGACGAGGCGACCGTACGGCGGCTGGCCGGGCACTTCCTCCAGATGCTGCGGGTGGCCTGCACGGCGCCGGAGACGGTGGTGTCCCTGGCGCCGATGGTCGACCAGGCGGAACTGCGGGAACTGCTGGCGTTCGGCACCCGATAGACCGGTGCGGCGTGGCCCGCGGTCCCCGTGCCGCCGGGCCGGCGCGTCCGCCGCACGGGCCGGATCCGGCCGGCGCGACCCCCGTCGCCAGCCGGATCCAGGCCCGGCGCTGGCCGATCGAGGCACCGGTATAGGGGCGGTATAGCGCTGATTGACAACGTCGTGGCATTGGTAGGTCACTCGTGGAGGGAGGAACGGTGCGCGAGGGCATCCTCTCGACGGTCGGGAACACGCCGCTGGTACAGCTGGTCCGGTTGTTTCCGGAGTTCCCCTCCCGGTTGTTCGTCAAGCTCGAACGCTTCAATCCCGGCGGCAGCATCAAGGACCGCACCGCGCTGAGCATGCTGCGCGCCAAGGTCAAATCCGGGGAGCTGGTGTCCGGCCGATCAGTGGTCGTCGAGTCCAGCTCGGGCAATCTGGCCATCGGCCTCGCTCAGGTCTGTGCGTACTACGCGATCCGGTTCATCTGCGTGGTCGACCCGAAGACCACCCGGCAGAACCTCGCGATCCTGACCGCGTACCACGCGGAGATCGAGATGGTCGAGCACCCCGACCCGGTCACCGGCGAGTACCTGCCGGCCCGGCAGCGACGCGTCCAAGAGTTGTGCGACCAGGTCCCGCACGCCTACCGCCCGGACCAGTACGCCAACCCGCTCAATGCCGCAGCTCAGCGGCAGACGATGGCCGAGATCGTGACCGCGCTCGACGGGCAGATCGACTACCTGTTCTGTTCCACCGGCACCTGCGGGACGCTGGTCGGCTGCGTCGGCTACCTCCGCGACCACGGGCTGTCCACGCGGGTGGTGGCGGTGGACGCGGTGGGCAGCGCCATCTTCGGCGACGAGCCAGCGACCCGGCTGATCCCCGGGCACGGCGCCTCGGTCGTGCCGCCGCTGGCCGCCGACGCCACCCCGGACGAGATCATGCACGTCTCAGACCTCGACTGCGTGGTCGGTTGCCGGTTGCTGCTGCACCGGGAGGCCATCCTCGCCGGCGGCTCCTCCGGCGCCACCGTGGCCGCACTGCGCCGACGGATGGCGGACATCCCGGCGGGCTCCACCGCCGTGCTGATCCTGCCCGACAACGGCGACCGCTACCTCGACACGATCTATTCCGATCAATGGGTTTCCGGGCACTTCGGAGAGATCACCCACCTGTGGAAGGACGCTACGTGCTGATCATCGGTCGGGCAGTGGTGCGCGACATCCTCGACGGCGACGACGCCCGGGTGGTGGATCTGGTTCGGCACGCGTACCTGCTGCACGAGCAGGGCCGCACGAGCCTGCCGCACTCGGTCTTCCTGCGCTTCCCGCAGCAACCCCGCGACCGCATCATCGGCCTGCCCGCCTACCTCGGCACCGACCCACCGGTGAGCGGCATCAAATGGATCTCCTCCTTCCCGGGCAACCTCGACGCGGGGCTGGAGCGGGCCAGCGCGGCGATCCTGCTGAACTCGATGCGTACCGGTCACCCGGTGGCCCTGGTCGAGGGTTCGGTCATCTCGGCCCGGCGTACCGCGGCGAGCGCGGCGCTCGCGGCCGGCCTGCTCACCGCGCACCGCAGCCCGGACGGTCTGGCCCTGATCGGCTGTGGGTTGATCAACCAGCAGGTGCTGCGGTTCGTGGCGGGAACCATCGCCCCTCCGCTGGCGCTGACGCTGTTCGACACCGACCCCCGCCGGGCCGAGGCCTTCGCCGAGGTCGCCCGGACGCTGCTGCCAGGGACGCCGACGACACTGGCCGGGACCGCCGAAGAGGCGATGGCCGCGCACCGGCTGGTCTCGATCGCCACCACCGCCACTGAGCCCCACCTCGACCTGGCCGCCTGCCGACCCGGCGCGGTGCTGCTGCACCTGTCCCTGCGCGACCTGCTCCCCGAGGGGCTGCGGACCGCGCGCAACGTGGTCGACGACCCCGATCACGCCTGCCGTGAGGGCACCTCGGCGCAGTTGGCCGAGCAGCTCACCGGCGGCCGGGACTTCATCCACGCCACCGTCGGCGCGCTGGCCGGCGGCCAGGCGTGGCTGCCCGCCGACGACGTACCGGTGGTGGTTTCCCCGTTCGGGCTCGGCGTGCTGGATCTCGTGCTCGCCGAGCACGTCCGCGCCACCGCCGAACGGCGGCGCCTGGGCGTACGCGTCGACGACTTCCTACCCGTGGGGGACGCCACCGTGGCGTCCACCGGATCCCTGAAGGAGTGGCAATGACGGACAACCGCAGCTACCGAGTGGTGCTCAACGACGAGGAGCAGTACTCGGTGTGGTGGACCGACCGGGATCTACCCGCCGGCTGGCGTGCCGAGGGCACCGAGGGCAGCCGTGACGAGTGCCTGGCCCGCATCGACGAGATCTGGACCGACATGCGGCCGCTGAGCCTGCGCCTGCGCATGGAGTCCCAGGCCACGGCCTGACCACCTGATCCGATCCCACGCCCGCGCCCGGTCCCCCGGAGGAGCACCATGAGCATCGTTCCGCCAGCGGCGCCCGAGGCCGCAGCCGCCACCCATGGGGCGGGCACCCTGTCCGAGCTGATCGCCTGGCAGGCCGCGCTGACCCCCACCGCGATCGCGGTGAGCGGTGACGCCGGGCAGCTGGACTATGCCGGGCTGGACCGGCGGGCCAACCAGCTCGGGCGGTACCTGGCCAAGCTGGGCGTCGGTCCGGAGTCGCTCGTCGCGGTCAACCTGGACCGCGGCGTCGACCTCGTGGTCGCGTTGCTGGGCGTGTGGCGTGCCGGTGCCGGGTACCTGCCGCTGGACCCGGCCCACCCCGCCGAGCGGCGGCGGTGGCTTCTCGCCGACAGCGGGGCCGGAGTGCTGCTCACCCGCGACGCGTTGCGCGACGAGGCGACGCCCGGCCAGGTTGTCTGCCTGGACGCCGACCGGGCGCGGATCGCGGCCTGCACGGACACCGCCGCCGCGGTGCCGTCACCCGACCCGGACTCGGTGGCGTACGCCATCTACACCTCCGGGTCCACCGGTCGGCCCAAGGGCGTGCTGATCACCCACCGCGGAATCGGCAACCGGGTGACCTGGACGATCCGGGAGCACGGCCTGGGTCCCGGCGACCGGGTGTTGCAGAAGACGTCGGTCAGTTTCGACGCGGCGGGCTGGGAGTTCTTCGCCCCGCTGGCCAGTGGCGGCACCGTGGTGCTCGCGCCGGACGGGGCGCACCGGGATCCCGCTGCCCTGGTCGCCGCGGTCGTCCGGCACCGGATCACCGTCCTCCAGGGAGTGCCGTCGGTGTTCGCTCGGCTGGTCGACCAGCCCGGCTGGGCGGACTGCACCAGCCTGCGCCTGGTCTTCTCGGCGGGGGAGCCGTTGCACGCCGACCTGTGCCGGCGGCTGGCGGTCACGCCCGACGTGCGGGTGTGGAACACCTACGGCCCCACCGAGTGCGCCATCGACGTGACCGCCCACCCGGTGGACCCGGCGCAGCCGGCCGGGCCGGTGCCGATCGGACGGCCGCTGCCGAACGTCCGCGTCCAGGTGCTCGACGCCGACCGCCGACCGGTGCCGGTGGGTGTGGTCGGCGAGCTCTACGTCGGTGGCGACAACCTGGGCCGGGGCTATCTGCACCGGCCGGACCTGACCGCCGAACGGTTCGTGCCCGACGAGTACGGGCCGCCCGGCGAGCGCCTCTACCGCACCGGCGACCAGGTCCGGTGGCGCGCTGACCAGAGCCTGGAGTTCGTCGGTCGAGCCGACCACCAACTCAAGGTCAACGGCGTACGGATCGAACCGGCCGAGGTGGAGGCGGTGCTCGCCGCCCACCCGGACGTCCAGGCGGCGGCGGTGGTGGGCCACACCGACCCGGCCGGTCGCCGACAGCTCGCCGCGTACGTCGCCGGTCGGCGATCACTCGACCCGGCGACCCTGCGCGCGTTCTGCGTCGGCCGGTTGCCCGAGGCGCTGGTGCCGGCCGTGTTCCAGCCGGTGGCGGAGTTCCCGCTCACCGCCAGCGGCAAGATCGACCGGTCCGCGCTGCCGGCCATCGACCCCATCGACCGCCCGGCGCTCCGATCGCCGCGGACCGCCGCCGAACAGACTGTCGTGGCCATCTGGCGGGATCTGCTCGACGTCGACCAGGTCGGCGTCGACGACGACTTCTACCAACTCGGCGGCTCCTCACTGCTGACGCTGACGCTGGAGAGCCGGCTCAGCGGGGCCGGCGGCACGGTGACGCTGCGCGACCTGCTCACCCACACCACCGTGGCCGCGCAGGCCCGGCTGGTGGAGGCGGCCACCCCGGCGGACTCGCCGGTGCCGCCGGTGGGACGCGACCGGCCCCTGCCGCTCTCCGCCGCCCAGCACCGGCTCTGGATGCTCGACCAGCTCGACCCGCGCAGCAAGGAGTGGGTCGTCCCCGTGCACGTACGGCTGCCCGCCGCCATCGACCCGGACCACGTCCGAGCGGCCCTGCACGCGCTCGAGGCACGGCACGAGCCGTTGCGCACCCGCTACCTGGTCGTCGACGGCGTGGCCCGGCAGCAGGTCGTGCCGCCGGGAGAGGTCGACCTGGAGGTACGCGACGTCAGGCACGGCGGGTTGGCCGAACTGATCACCGCGCAGCTCGACCGGGGCTTCGACCTGCACACCGGCCCGCTGTGGCGGGCCGGGCTGGCCGTCGCCGCCGGCCGTGATCACCTGCTGGTGCTGGCCGTGCACCACATCGCGTCCGACGCCGGCACCGCCGACGTCCTCGAGCGGGACCTGCGGGAGCTGTGCGACGCCGCCGCGCGGGGCCGGCCGGCCGAACTGGCGGAACTGCGGGTGCAGTACGCCGACTACGCCGTCTGGCAGCAGCGGCACCTCACCGACGACGTCGTCGGACGGGAGCTGGTGTACTGGCGGGAGACGCTGGCCGGGATGCCCCAGCTGGAGCTGCCACTGGACCGGCCGCGCCCGGCGCGGCGGGACGCGCAGGGCAGGATGCTCGGCTTCACCGTCGCGGCGGAGGTCGCCGGTGCCCTGACCGAGCTGGGTCGGCGCTGCGCGGCCAGCCCGTTCATGACCCTGCTCACCGGCTTCGCCACGCTTCTCGCCCGCTACACCGGGCAGTGGGACGTGCCGATCGGCACCCCCACCTCCGGGCACCGGCCCACCGAGCTGGACCAGGCGGCCGGGATCTTCCTCAACCCGGTGGTGCTGCGCTGCACCCTGGACCCGGCGGCCGGCTTCACCCAGGCCGTCCGGGAGGTCCGCGACCGGACCGTCGCCGCCCTGGCCCACCAGGACCTGCCCTTCGACCGCGTGGTGTACGACCTGGTCGGCGAGCGGGACCTCTCCCGCACCCCCCTCTACCAGGTGGCGCTGAACTACCAGGAGGGCGGGATCACCGGCCGGGTGGCCGACGACCCGATCACGATCGACGCGCTGCGGCAGGCGTCCACAGTGGCCAAGACCGACCTGACCGTGCACCTCTGGCCGCAACCGGACGGCTCCCTCGCCGGAGCCGTCGAGTACGCCACCGCGCTGTTCGACGACGCGACCGTACGACGACTGGCCGACCACTTCGTCCGGCTGCTGCGTGCCGCCGCCGAGAAGCCGGACGCCCGCCTGGACCAGCTCGACCCGTTCTCCGCCGAGGAGCGGCAGCGCCTGCTGCACGAGTGGAACGGGCCGACGGTGCCCCGGCCGGCCACCACAGTGGTCGACCTGTTCGAGGCGCGCCGCGCGGCGACACCGCAGGCCGTGGCGTTGCGCCACGGCGACGCGCGCACCAGCTACGCCGAGTTGGACGACCGGGCCAACCAGTTCGCCAACCATCTGCGCCGCTCCGACGCTGGGTCGGGCGCGACAATCGCCGTACTGCTGGCGCGGGGACCGGACCTGGTCGCCGCGATTCTCGGGTGCTGGAAGGCGGGTGCGGCATGCCTGCCGCTGGATCCGTCGTACCCGGCCGAGCGAATCGGCTACCTGCTCGACACCGCCGGCGTCAGCCTCGCCGTCACCGACTCGCGATACGCCGACCGGTTCGGGGTGCCCACCCTCCAGGTGGACACCCACCGGCTGATGATCAGCGCCGAACCGCCCACCGCGCCGGCCCGCGATCTCGACCCGGCGCAGACGGCGTACGTGCTGTTCACCTCCGGATCGACCGGTCGCCCCAAGGGGGTGCTGCTCTCCCACGCCGCGGTGACGAACTTCCTGGCCTGCGCCACCGAGACCGAGGCGCTCGGCGACCGGGGCGGCCGCCCGGCCGGCGGCGGGGCCCCGCTCTTCTCCACCATCGCCTTCGACCTGTCGATCTCCAACCTCTGGGGGCCGCTGGTGGCCGGCCAGCCGGTGACCCTGCTTCCGCAGGAGTTCGACCTCACCCAACTCGGCGCACTGCTGCTGACCGCCGGCCCGTACGACCGTTTCATCATGACGCCCCCGCACCTGGAGCTGCTGGCCGCGCAGGTCGACGCCGCGCAGGCGCAGCGGCTGGCCGGTCAGCTCTGGGTGGCCGGTGGGGTGCTGCGCGGGTCGGTGGCGAACCAGTGGCGCGACCTGCTCGGCCCGGGCGGTTTGATCAACTCCTATGGCCCGACCGAGACCACCGTGATCATGTCGGCGTACCCGGTGGTGACACCACAGACCACCGAGGTCGTGCCGATCGGCCGGCCCATGGCGAACACCGTGGTGCGGATCCTGGACGACGCGATGCGCCTGCTGCCCGTCGGCGCAATCGGGGAGCTGTACATCGGTGGCGCGTGCCTGGCCACCGGCTACGTCGGGCAGCCGGGGCTGACCGCCGGGCGCTTCGTGCCCGACCCCTTCGGCCCGCCGGGCGCCCGCCTGTACCGCAGCGGCGACCTGGGCCACTGGCGGCCCGACGGCACGATGGCCTTCGTCGGTCGGGCGGACGACCAGGTCAAGGTCCGCGGCTACCGCATCGAACCCGGCGAGATCACCGCCGTCGTCGCCCAACACCCTCGGGTACGCGACTGCGTGGTCCTCGCCCACCAGGACCGCCTGGTCGCCTTCTACTGCGGCGAGGCCACCGACCTGGCCGCGTACTGCGCCCGGCAGTTGCCCGACTTCATGGTGCCGAGTCTCTTCGTGCCGGTGGAGCGGATCCCGCTCAACGCCAACGGCAAGGTGGACCGGGACGCCCTCCGCAACCGGCTCGACGCGGCGCTCGCCGACGGCACCGCCGACCCCACCGAATTCGTCGCACCGCAGACCGTGGTCGAGAAGCGGGTCGCCGCGAACTGGGCGGAGCTGCTCGACGCGCGGATCGGCGCGACCACCGACTTCTTCCTCCTGGGCGGCCACTCGGTGCTCGCCGCCCGGCTGATCGCCGGATTGCAGGAGGAGTTCGACCTTGACCTGCCGATCCGGCTGGTGTTCGAGCACCCCACGGTGCGCGCCCAGGCGATCGCCATCGAAGACCTGATCCGAGCGGAGGTCGAGGCGCTGGACGCCACCGACCTCACCCACGACCTTTCGCGATCCGAGGAGTACCCGGCATGACCAGCATCGCCAACGAGCCGAACCTGCGTGAAGAACTCGTCCAGCGTCGACTGGCCGGCCGTCGTACCGGCCGCCGGGATCGGATTCCCACCGTCGACCGGTCCGGGGAGCTGCCGCTGTCGTACGGCCAGCAGCAGATGTGGTTCCTCAACCGGATGGATCCCACCAGCGCCGAGTTCCTGGTCTCCTTTGCGCTGCGGCTGCGCGGGCAGTTGGACGCCGACGCGTTGAGCCGGGCCCTCGACGCCCTGGTCGCCCGACACGAGATCCTCCGCACCCGCTACGCCCTCGCCGGCACCGCTCCGGTCCAGGTGATCGACCCGCCGACGCGCCGCGACCTGCCGGTGGTGGACCTCGCCGACCGGCCGCGCACCGAGCGGGCGGCGGCGCTCGACGCGGTGCTCGCCGACGTCTCGCTGACCGGGTTCGACCTGGCCGAGGAGTGGCCGGTGCGAGCGGTGCTGGTCCGACTGGACACCGATGAGCACGTCCTCGCCCTGGTGCTGCACCACATCGCCTGCGACGCGCCGTCGGTCGCGGTGCTCACCGGCGAGCTGGCCGAGTTGTACGCCGCCCTCCGGGTCGGCGTCGAGCCCTGGCTGCCGGCGCCCACCGTGCAGTACGCCGACTTCGCCGCCTGGCAGCGCGGCCGGCTGCGCGCCGAGCCGGTGGCCCGGTCGCTCGACTACTGGCGCGACCAACTCGCCGGGCTGACGCCGGTGGAGCTACCGGCCGACCGGACCCGGCCGAGGAACCGGGACTGGCGCGGTTCGTCGGTGCCGTTCACGCTGACCGCCGAGCTGTCCGCCGCGCTGCGCACCGTCGCCCGCGACGCCGGCACCACCGTCTTCGTCACCCTGCTCAGCGCCTACCAGGTGCTGCTGTCGCGCTACACCGGCCGGACGGACCTCGCCGTGGGCACGGTGTCGTCCGCGCGCAGTCGCGCGGAGCTGCACAACCTGGTCGGGTACGGCATCGACAACCTGGTCCTGCGGGCCCGGTGGAGCGGCGACCCCTCGTTCGCCGCCCTGCTGGAGCAGACCCGGGACACCGTGCTGGGCGCGTTCGACCACGCCGACGCCCCGTTCGCCCTGCTGACCGACGAGCTGGAACCGGAGCGGGATCTCTCCCGCACCCCGCTCTACCAGGTCGCCTTCACCCTCCAGTCCGAGCCGCCCGCCATCGACTGGCCCGGCGACCTGCGCGTGGAGCCGGTCGAGCTGCCCCTGCGATCGTCCAAGGTCGATCTGACCCTGCACGTGATGGAGGGCGCCGACGGCGGTCTGCGCGGCCGCATCGAGTACGCCACCGCCCTGTTCGACCCAGCCACCGTCGAGCGTGCCGCCGACCACCTGGTGCGGCTCCTGGAGCAGGTGACCGCCGACCCGACGGCCCGACTGTCCGACCTGGCCATCCTCGGTGCCGCCGAGCTGGCCGTGGTGACCCGGGGGCCGGTCACCGCGGAGCCGGTCACCGGCACCGTGCACGGCGTCTTCGAGGCGATGGCGGCCACCCACCCCCACGCTCCTGCGGTGACGGCGGGCGACACCACCCGTGGCTACGCCGAGCTGAACGCCGACGCCAACCGGCTCGCCCACTGGCTGCGCGGCCACGGTGCCGGTCCGGAGCGGCTGGTCGCTGTGCAGCTCGACCACGGCCCCGAACTGGTACCGGCCCTGCTCGGCGTGCTCAAGTCCGGCGCGGCGTACCTGCCCCTCGACCCGGCCTCGCCGGACGAACGCCTCGACTTCATGATCAACGACGCCGGGGCGGAGATCGTGCTGACCACCACCGCTCACCGCGACCGGTTCGCCGACTTCGGTGGGACCGTGGTGCTGCTGGACGACCCGGACCTCGTCGCCGAGCTGGCCGCCCAGCCGACCGTCGACCCGGCCGTGCCCATGGACGTCGACAACCTCTGCTACGTCATCTACACCTCGGGCTCCACCGGCCGCCCCAAGGGTGTCGCGGTGGCCCACCGGCAGGTGCTGCGCCTGCTGACCGTCACCGCCGCCGACTACCGGTTCGGCCCGGACGACGTGTGGACGCTGCTGCACTCGTACGCCTTCGACTTCTCGGTCTGGGAGATGTGGGGCTGCCTGCTGCACGGCGGTCGACTGCTCGTGGTGCCCCGCGAGCTGGCCCGATCTCCGCAGGAGCTGCTCGACGAGCTGATCGCACAGCGTGTCTCGGTGCTCTGCCAGACGCCCACGGCGTTCCGCGCGCTGGTCCGACTGGCGGCCGAGGGCGACGACCGGGTGAACCAACTCGCCCTGCGGGTGGTGACCTTCGGTGGCGAGAAGCTGGACTTCGCCGAGCTGGCACCCTGGGTGGCCAGTCGTGGCGTGGACGCACCCCACCTGATCAACATGTACGGGATCACCGAGACCACGGTGCACACCACGTACCACCGGATCGTCGCCGACGAGGTGGGTGGCGCAGCCAGCCGGATCGGCGTACCCCTGTCGGATCTCACCGTCCACCTGCTCGACGTCGACGGCCGGCCGGTGCCGATCGGCGTACCCGGTGAGATCCACGTGGGTGGCCCGGGCGTCGCCCGTGGCTACCTCGGTCGCGCCGCGCTCACCGCGCAGCGGTTCGTGCCGGACCCGTGGGGGCCGGCCGGTTCGCGGCTCTACCGCAGCGGCGACCTCGCCCGACGGCACGCCAACGGAGGCCTGGAGTTCGTCGGGCGCATCGACCACCAGGTGAAGATCCGTGGATACCGGGTGGAGCTGGGCGAGATCGAGGCGGCCCTGACTGCCCTGCCCGGCGTCCGGGACGCGGTGGTGGTGCTGCGCGAGGACAACCCGGGCGACCAGCGGCTGACGGCCTACCTGGTGGCCGACGACACCTCGACGCTGCTGCGCCCGTCGCAGCTGCGCGCGGCGCTGGGTCGCACGCTGCCGGACTACATGGTCCCGGCGGCGTTCATGCCGCTGCCCCGGATTCCACTGACCGTCAACGGCAAGCTCGACCAGGCCGCGCTGCCCGCCCCGGGTCGTTCGGTGGCCGCCGTCGACCGCCCGTACATGGCCCCACGCACCACTGTGGAGCGGCAACTCGCCGACATCTGGACCGCCACCCTCGGGCTGGACCGGGTCGGCGTGCAGGACGGCTTCTTCGACCTCGGTGGCGACTCCATCCGCGCGGTGGCACTTGCCGGCGCATTGCGTGCCGCGCACTTCGACGTCGAGGTCCGGGACATCTTCGAGCGGCGTACCGTCGCCGACCTGGCCGAGTTGCTCACCGCGCGACCGGCCGCCGAGCCGGAGCCGACGGTCGCCCCGTTCGAGCTGGTCGGCGAGGCGGACCGGGCCGTGCTGCCCCTCGGCGTGGTGGACGCCTACCCGTGCACCCAGGGGCAGCTCGGCATGCTGGTCGAGCTGCTGTCCGACACCGAGCAGAACCCCTACCACAACGTGACCAGCTACCGGGTTCGCGGCGCGGGAGAGTTCTCCCTGGACGCGCTGCGCGCCGCTGCGGCGCTGCTGGTGCGACGCCACGAGGTGCTGCGTACCTCCTTCGACCTGACCAGCTATTCGGTGCCCATGCAGCTGGTGCACGCCACCGCCGAGCTGAGCGTCACGCACGAGCACAGCCCTGTCACCGAGCGGGCTGAGCTGGACCGGGAGCTGCGCGAGCACATCGCCGTCGAGCGGACCCGTCTGTTCGACCTCGATCGCCCGTCGCTGCTGCGGCTGCACGCCAGGACCTGCGCCGACGGCAGTTGGTGGCTCACCATCACCGAGTGCCACCCGATCCTGGACGGATGGAGCTATCACTCGCTGATCATGGAGCTGGTCCGCGCCTACCAACAGATCCGCGCCGGAGAGCCGCTGTCGTCGCGGCCGATCCCGTCGGTGCGGTTCGCCGACGCCGTCGCTGCCGAACGACGGTCGGTGGCCGGCGACGTCGACCGGACGTTCTGGCGTGGCGCCCTGGCCTGTCGCGCCCGTCACGACCTGCCCACCGGCTGGGGTGACCCCGACGCGCCGCAGGGTGCCAAGCACGAGCACTGGGTGCCGGTGCAGGACCTCGAATCCGCGCTGCGCGACCTGGCCCGACGCCTCGGCGTGCCGTTCAAGTCGATCATGCTGGCCGCGCACCTCAAGGTGATGAGCCAGCTCACCGGCGCGGAGCGGTTCTACACCGGGCTGGTCTGCAACATCCGCCCCGAGGCAGCCGGCGCCGACCAGGTGTACGGCATGCACCTCAACACCGTGCCGGTCGGCTACGACGGGCCGGCTGCCACCTGGTCGGAGCTGATCCAGCGGACCTTCGACGCCGAGGTGGAGCTGTGGCCGCACCGGCGCTACCCGCTGTCCACCCTGCAACGGGAGGTCGGCGAGGACGCCCGCATGCTCGACGTGCGGTTCAGCTTCCACGACTTCCACCAGATCGACGCCGACGACATCGACTACGCCGAGTCCATCGACGACAGCCCCACCGAGTTCCCGCTCGGCGTGTTCAGCCGGCTCGGATTCCTCACCCTCCAGGCCAGCCAGCGGCACGTCGGCCACGATGCCTTGCGCCGTCTGGGCGCGATGTACCGGGTGGTGCTGGAGGCGATGGTGGCGGACCCGGGTGGGGACGCGCGGGTGGTGTGTCTGCCGGCCGGTGAGGTGTCGGTGGGAAGCGCAGCCCAGCGACGCGTAGCGCCGAC
>NZ_JBEYSL010000010.1:0-34875 GCF_040642735.1 Micromonospora sp. NPDC047753
CCTCCTGCGGGTCACGGCCGACAAGTTCGGCCAACTCGGGGGCGAGGACACGGAGTCGACCGAGGGCGTGGCGGGTCTGACTCTTCACGGTGCCGACCCGGCAGCCGAGCAGTTCCGCCGTCTCCGTCTCGGTGCGGTCCTCGTAGTAGCGCAGCACGAGGACCGCGCGCTGCCGCGCGGTCAACCGGGCCAGCGCCGCCGACAGCACCAGCCGCAGATCGGTGTCGTCACCCGGCCCGGGACGTTCCGGCAACGCCCCGTCCAACCGCTCCGGCGGGCGGGCCCGCCGCCAGCGCCACCAACTGGCCGCCTGCGTGCAGAGCACCCGGCGCAGGTAGGCGCGCGGGTCAGCGATCCGCTCCCACCGCACCGCGACCCGAGCGAGTGCCACCTGGACCAGGTCCTCGGCATGATGCCGGTCACCGGTCAGCAGGTACGCGAGCCGGGTCAGCCCGGCGGTCTCGGCCCGGACGAAGTCGGCGAAGCCGTCCCGGGTGCGGTCCTCAGTCGTCAACGGATCGCCCTCCTCACCCGGACAGACGCCGGGCGGGCCCTTCGCGGAGGGAACCAGCGTCCATGTTCCTCACGTCGTGGCGGCACCGTGTCGGGCGATCAGTCGGACAGTGGCGTCGGGTCGGCGGGCAGGGCTGTGGGTTCGGCCGCACGGCGGCCGGCGCGGGCGCCGCCCAGCACCACCACCGCCACGCCGGCCAGCAGCATCGCCATGCCGAGCAGCGCGTACGGGCGGGGCACCTGCCCCAGCCAGGCCCAGCCGAGCACTGCCGCGCCGGGCGCCTCCAGCAGGATCAGCACGCTCACAGTGGTCGCCGGGATCTTCCGCAGGGCGTAGTTGAACATCGAGTGCCCGAGCAGTTGGGCGCCGGCCACCAGGGCCAGGATGGCCAGCCAGGTACGCCCGTCGAAGCCGGTCAGCCGCACGCCGCCGACCAGGCACAGGGCCAGCAGGATCAGCGCGCAGATCCCGTAGCAGATGGTGGTGTAGGTGGTGGTGCTGATGCTGACCCGGGCCCGTTCCCCGAAGGCGGTGTAGACGGCGGCGAACATGGCGCCGATCAGCGCCAGCACGTCACCGAGGACGGCCCGGCCGGAGACCCCGACGTCCACCCCGGTGGCGACCGCCGCGCCGCCGACCGCCACCGCGATGCCGGTCCACACCACCCGGGGCAGCGGACGCCCCTGGGCGCGGGCGATCAACCCCTGCCAGACCGGCTGGGTGGCAACCAGGGCGGTGGACGTGGCGACCGAGGTGAGCTGGGCGCTCGGCACCCAGGTCGCGAAGTGCCCGGCGAGGGCGACCCCGGACAGAACGCAGAACAGGCCCTCCCGCCGGCCCGCGCCCACTGTCAGCCTCCGGAACTCGGCGCGGCGTCGGACCAGTGCGAAGGGGCTCAGGACGGCCACCGCGAGCAGGTTGCGCCAGAACGCGATGGCCAGCGCCGGAGCGGCGGCGTACGCGATCAGCGGCGCGGACGACGACACGGCGACCACTGCCAGCCCGACCGCGCCGGTGGTCAGCGGATCCAGGGACGGTCGGGGTGAAGGTGGGGGCACGGGACGTAATCCTCACACGTATGACGGTCAGCACGGAGGGTCATCACTCCGTTACGATCACGCGGTTCCGCGCCGGCGACCCTCGACCGCCCGGAGGCGCTCTCCCATGCCCAGCTACCAGGCGGTGCTGTTCGACTTCTTCGGCACCCTGACCCGTTCGGTACAACGCGGTGTCGCGCACGTCGGCACCGCTGAGCTGCTCGGATGTCCCACCGAGGTGCTGACCGAGGTGCTGAACCGCACCTACTACGAGCGGGCCAGCGGCCGGCTCGGCGACGCGGAGGCGACACTGCGCTGGGTGTGCGCCCAGGCCGGCGTACACCCCAGCGACCACGCGGTACGGGCAGCGGTGGCGTCCCGGCACCGGGCGGTCCGCGCCGACACCTGGCTGCGGGCCGACGCGGTGCCGGTGCTGGCGGCTCTGCGTCAACGCGGCCTGCGCACCGGCGTGATCAGCGACTGTACGCACGAACTGCCGGCCTTCCTGCCGCAGCTCGCGGTCGCCCCCCTGCTCGACGTACGGGTCTTCTCGGTGCAGGTCGGGCGGTGCAAGCCGGATCCGACGCTCTACCTGACGGCCTGCCAGCGGCTCGGGCTCGCGCCAAGCGACTGCCTCTACGTCGGTGACGGCGGCAGCCAGGAGTTGACCGGCGCCGAGCGGGCCGGGATGACCGCCGTCCGGCTCGCCGCACCGGATCTGGCCACGCACATGGTCTTCAACGCCGACCGGGACTGGTGCGGCCCCGCCCTCGGCACCCTGGGCGAGGTGCTCGCCCTCGTCGACGCCGACGCCGCGGTGGCGGGCGTCGGCGGTCGGACGGGCTGATCGACCAATCAGCGGCGGCGGACCCGGTGCAGGCGGAACGGCTTGCGGGTGGCCCGGACCGCCGGAGTCGCCCGGGGCGGCTCGGCCTGCGCGTCGGCCGGCAACTCCGCTCCGGCCAGCGGCGTACCGGCCGGGGCGAGGCGGTTCACGGCACATCCGTCGGCGGCCCATCGGGCCACCAGGTCAGCGGTCGGACCGGGCGCGTTGAGGCGCTTCGCCGCCACCAGCGGCGCGGTGACGTCCCACGCCTCGGTGCCCGGCTGCAACCGGCTCACCCGGGCCGGCCAGGTGACGATCCGGCCGCCGTGGTCGCCGCGCAGGGTGACCTGGGCCTCGGTCGCGTCGGCCAGACCCGGTGCGGCCTGCTCGCCCGGCCCACTGACCACCAGCAGCGCGCCTTCCAGCGGGGCGCACCAGAGCGCAAGCGCCGGCCCACCCGCAACGCTGACCCAGGCCACGGCGGCCTTCTTCATCGCCTCGTCGACCAGTGGGGTGCCCCCGGGGGCGGTCTCGTCCGTCACACCCGCATCCTCCCGCATCGGCGCCTCCGCTCAGCCCACGAACGGTGGCACGGCGATCTCGCCGCGAGCCACCGGCACCACCTGGCCGGCCACGGTCGCGCCGACCGCCGCCCCGTTCGCCGCGGTGACCGTGCAGGCCAACGCGGACGGACGGTTCATCTCCACGCCCTGACGAACCGCGTACTCGGACCGACCCTCACCGGGCAGCAGACCGCTCGCGACCAGCCAGACACCGAGGCCGAGGGCCGCCGAACCGGTCGCCGGGTCCTCCGGAACGCCGATTCCCGGCACGAAGACCCGGGCGTGCGCGGTTTGCGCGGCCGCGTCCCAGGAGAAGACGCTGACGTGCGAAACCCCGTACCGCTGCGCCGCCGTGGCATTCACCTGCGCGCGGGCCACCGACTCCGGCCGTACCGGCAGGAACGGGAACTCCAGCCCGCAGCCGGCGACCCGTGGGGCGGGCCCGATGTGATCCTCGGCGACCAGGCCGGCGATCTCCAGCAACGGCTCCGGGTCCAGCTCCGGCCCGAGCGTCGGGGCGCCACCGGTCAGCGTCGCCCCGGACGCGGTCACCTCGATCGGCAGCACACCGGCCCGGCACTCCTGGGTGACCTGCCCCACACCGAACATGCCCCGCCGGCAGGCGGTGACCGCCGCGCCGACACTGGGGTGCCCGGCGAACGGCAACTCCTCCACCGGGGTGAAGATCCTGGCCCGGTAGGTGACGCCGACCTGGGTCGGCGGCAGCACGAACACCGTCTCGGACAGGTTGAACTCCAACGCGAGCGCCTGCATCTGCTCGGTGGCCAGCGCCTCCGCACCGAACACCACAGCCAGCGGGTTACCGGCGAAGGGGCGATCGGTGAAGACGTCCACGATCTCGTAGGCCAAGGTCGACATGTTGATAAACACTAGGCGCTTAGGCTGGTGCCCGTGAGTACGCCGACCCGGGTCTACATCGCCCGTCTCGCCGGAGTCGCCGTCTTCGACCCGAACGGCGATCAGGTGGGCCGGGTTCGTGACGCCGTGGCACGGCTGCGGGCGACGAAGCGTCCGCCGGAGGTGGTGGGCCTCGTCGCCGAGATGCCGATGCGTCGTCGGATCTTCCTGTCCATCAACCGGATCACCTCCATCGACGCGGACGCCGTCGTGCTCGGGTCCGGCACCCTCAACCTGCGCCGGTTCGAGAAACGTCCGAACGAGCTGCTGGTGCTCCAGGAACTGCTCGACCGGCGGGTGCAACTCGACCCCGGCGGCCAGCCCGGCGCCGTCGTGGACGTCGCGATGGAGTGCACCCGGGGTGGCGAGTGGTCGCTGACCCGTGTCGCCGTACGCGAACAGACCGGTCGGCTCAGCCGCCGCGGCCACCTGCACCAGGTCGAGTGGGACCGGGTGCGCGGGCTCAGCGGCATCGCCGACAACCGGGGTACGGCGAACCTGCTCGCCGTCCTGGAGGACATGCGCCCCGCCGACCTGGCGAACGCGTTGCAGGATCTGCCCGACGCGCGACGCAACGAGGTCGCCGCCGCGCTGGACGACGAGCGACTGGCCGACGTGCTCAGCGAGCTGCCGGAGCACGACCAGGTGGAGATCCTCGCCGCCCTCGACCGGGAGCGGGCCGCCGACGTCCTGGAGGAGATGGACCCGGACGACGCCGCGGATCTGCTCAACGAACTGCCCCCACCCGAGCAGGACGTGCTGCTGGACCTGATGGAGCCGGACGAGGCCGACCCGGTACGCCAACTGCTCAAGTACACCCCCGGCACGGCGGGCAGTGTGATGACCTCCGAGCCGGTCATCCTGCCGCCGGACGCCACAGTCGCCGAGGCGCTGGCCCGGATCCGGGAGCCACAGCTCTCCCCCGCCGTGGCCGCGCAGGTCTTCGTGACCCGGGCACCGCAGAACACGCCGACCGGCCGGTACCTGGGAATGGTGCACTTCCAGGCGCTGCTGCGCGAACCCCCGGCCGACCTGCTGGGCAAGGTGGTGGTCAACGACATCGACCCGCTGCGCCCCACCACGCCGCTGCCGGAGATCACCCGCCGGATGGCCACCTACGACCTGGTCGCCATGCCGGTGATCGACCGCAACAACCGGCTGGTCGGTGCCGTGACGGTGGACGACGTGCTGGACCACTCGCTGCCCCGGGACTGGCGGGACCGCGACGCCCTCGTCGCCCCGGGCACCACCGACCCCGCGCTGGACGGCACGGATGGCTGACCAGCGTCGGACGGAGCGCCTCGACCAGCCACGCGAGCCCCGGGGCATCAAGCTGCCCCGGTTCGACGCGGAGGCGTTCGGTCGATGGTCCGAGGGCATCGCCCGGGGCATGGGCACCGCGAACTTCATCGTCGTCATGACAGTGGTGATCGCGATCTGGTTCGTCTGGAACACCCTTGCCCCGGCGAACCTGCGCTTCGACCCGTACACCTTCACGTTCCTGACCCTGGTGCTGTCGTTGCAGGCCAGCTACGCGGCCCCGCTGATCCTGCTGGCCCAGAACCGGCAGGCCGACCGGGACCGGGTGGCCCTGGAGGAGGACCGGCGGCGAGCCACCGCGCAGAAGGCGGACACCGAGTACCTGGCCCGGGAGATCGCGGCCCTGCGGATCGCGCTCGGCGAGGTCGCCACCCGCGACTTCCTCCGCTCCGAGCTGAGCCGGCTGGCCGAGGAACTGGACGAGGTGGGGCAACGCCGGCAGCGGCTGGAGCGCCGCCAGCAGGAGAAGGACAACAGGCAGGAGCGACGTGGCCAGCGGCCGACCGACGGCGTCGGCCTGGAAGAACCCCGCGACGACCTGGACGGCGACTTCACCCGCAACGCCCGGCCGGACGGCACCGGCCCGCGCCGGTCGGAGAGCTGACCGACGGGTCATCGATTGGCTCACACCGCCCTGGGCAGCGGCGGCAACGGATGCCCCGCGACGTAGCATTGCGGGCATGTCAGCACCCGTGAGCACCGTCGAGGACGCGATCCAGGCCGCCCTGGCCACCGTCAACGACCCGGAGATCCGCCGGCCCATCACCGAGCTGGGCATGGTCCGCTCCGCCACGATCGGTGCCAGCGGTGTGGTCCGCGTCGAGCTGCTGCTCACCGTCGCCGGCTGCCCGCTGAAGGACAAGCTGCGTACGGACATCACCGCCGCCGTCGCCTCGGTGCCCGGAGTCACCGGCGTTGAGATCGACTTCGGGGTGATGACCCCCGAGCAGCGGCAGTCGTTGCAGTCGCAGCTGCGCGGCGGCGGCGCCACCGAGGAGCCCGTCATCCCGTTCGCCCAGCCCGGCTCGCGCACCCGCGTGTACGCGGTGGCCAGCGGCAAGGGTGGCGTCGGCAAGTCCAGCGTCACCGTCAACCTGGCGGCGGCGCTAGCCGCCCGTGGGCTCTCCGTCGGGGTCGTCGACGCCGACATC
The DNA here is from genome assembly GCF_040642735.1 of Micromonospora sp. NPDC047753. NCBI lineage: Bacteria > Bacillati > Actinomycetota > Actinomycetes > Micromonosporales > Micromonosporaceae > Micromonospora > Micromonospora sp. NPDC047753. The sequence continues at coordinate 6,330 of NZ_JBEYSL010000010.1, forward strand.
TACGGCCACTCGGTGCCTCGGATGCTCGGCACCGAGGCGCGACCCACCCGGGTCGAAGACATGATCATGCCGCCGCAGTCGCACGGCGTGAAGGTGATCTCGATTGGCATGTTCACGTCCGGCAACGCCGCAGTCGTGTGGCGCGGCCCGATGCTGCACCGGGCGTTGCAGCAGTTCCTGGCCGACGTCTACTGGGGCGACCTGGACGTGCTCCTGCTCGACCTGCCGCCGGGCACGGGTGACGTGGCCATCTCGCTGGCCCAGTTGCTGCCCAACTCGGAGATCCTGATCGTCACCACCCCGCAGACCGCCGCCGCCGAGGTCGCGGAGCGGGCCGGGGCGATCGCCCTGCAGACCCACCAGCGAGTGGTCGGCGTCATCGAGAACATGTCCTGGCTGGAGCTGCCGGACGGCTCCCGGATGGAGATCTTCGGCGCCGGCGGTGGTGAGGCGGTGGCCGAGTCGCTGAGCCGGACCATCGGCGCGCAGGTGCCGCTGCTCGGTCAGATCCCACTGGACACCCGGGTCCGCGAGGCCGGCGACGCCGGCAACCCGATCGTGCTGGCCGAGCCGGAGTCCCCGGCCGCTCAGGCGCTCGGCACGGTCGCCGACCGGCTCGCCCTGCGCCGCGAATCACTGCTCGGCAAGCCGCTCGGTCTCAAGCCCGCCGGTCGCTGACCGCCCGGAACATGTCAGCCCGTCGGCCGCTGTCGGCCGGCGGGCTGATTCGCGTCGGTGGGTGGTCCAGCCAGGTGCTGGCCGAGCGCTGACCGAGCGCTGGCCCCATGGTCAACTCGGGTTTCTGGAAATCGGGGTATTCCGCGCCGTTTGACGGGCCGACTTCCTGGAAACCGAGTTGATCAAGGCAAGCGCGGCGGGTCGGTCAGGTGGCGTCGTCGTAGCTGGCCCGGGGGGCCGGGGCCGACGAAGTGCTGGTGGCCGTGCTGGCGGGCGAATTGCCGTTCGACCGCAGGTCGGCGGCGTTGGCCACGTCCTTCAGGTCGTTGTGCACGCCGCTGACGTCCGCGCGCAGGTTGTCGTAGACGCCCTGCAACGGCTTGCGGATCGCCGCCTCGTCCTCCTCGCTGAGGAGGTGCTTGCGGATGAACGCCTTCGGGTGCAGGTCTTCCAGCTGGATGTCGGTGCCCAGCTCACGGCTCAGGTCACCGGTGGCGTTGCGGGCCATGTTGCGCAGATTTCGCACCAGCCGCAGGCCGTCGGTGATCACGGCGGGAAGCCGGTCACCGAAGATCAACAGCGCCAGGAGCAGCAGCGCACCGATCTCCCACCAGTTCAGGTTGTCGAGCATCCCGCGGGCCTCCTCTCGGCGTCAGCAGCAAGACTACGCACGGTGGACGGCTTTCGGGCAAGGGGTGCGCCGCTGTTCACCTCACTTCCGCGCTGAGTCACTTCGCGTCCGCGGCGAGAGTTACCGAGGTGTTCTGCCGGGCGGAGCCCCGCCGATACTCGACGGTCACGATCGAACCCGGCGCGTACTTGCGGACCAACGCGGTCAGATCCGTCGGCTCGGTCATCGGCCGCCCGTTGATCTTGAGGATCACGTCGCCGACCTTCAGTCCGGCACCGTCCGCAGGGCCGGACGGCTCCACCTCGGCCAGCCGCAGGCCGCCCCCGACGACCCCGGTCGGGCCGTCCGCCCGCGCGCCGATCACCGTACGCCGGGCCTTGCCGGTGCCGATGATGTCCTGGGTCACCCGCTTGGCCTGGTTGATCGGAATGGCGAAGGCGAGCCCGATGTTGCCGGCCTCCTGCCCCTCGGCGACCAGTGACTTGATGGTGGAGTTCACTCCGACCACCCGGCCCGCGCCGTCGACGAGTGGGCCGCCCGAGTTGCCGTGGTTGACGGCTGCGTCGGTCTGGATGGCCGCGTAGTAACGCACCGGGCCGCCCGGCTCACCGGCCTGCATCGTCCGGTCCAGCGCACTCACGATGCCGGCGGTGACCGTGTTGGCCAGCGACAACGGCGAGCCGATGGCGAGCACGGGGTCGCCGACCGCCAGCGCGTCGGAGTCGCCGAACTCCACGGGTCGCAACCCGGGACGACTCACCTTGATCACCGCGATGTCCGACTCCGCGTCCTGGCCGACGATGGTCGCCGGCGCGGTGCTGCCGTCGTTGAAGACCACCGATGCCTTGCCGGTGCCGCCGGCCACCACGTGGTCGTTGGTGATCACATGGCCGTCGGTGGTGGCGATGAAACCGGAGCCCTCACTGGTGCCGCCGAGGCTGCTCACCCGTACGGTGACCACGCTGGGCAGGACCCGTTCGGCGACCCCGGCCAGCGACTCCGGTTTGCGCTGCGCCAGCGCCGGCACCTCTGCGGGCGCACCGCCGAGGACCGCCGCACCAGCGCCGCCGCGCACCGCGAACGCGTAGCCCAACGCACCGCCGAGGGTGCCGGCCAGCAGCGCGGTGATCACGGGAATGAGCAACAGGTGGCGCAGTGTCGGCCGGCCCGGCGCATCAGGATCGGTGACCGGCTCGGGCTCGGCGCCGGGAGCCACCACCCCGGACACCACCACAGCGGTCGGGGCTGCCGGGTCGCGCCAGGGGTCGGCGAGCGCGTCCGACCACCAGGCCGACGCATCGGCAGGGCCCGGCCCGCCCGAAGCCGACGCCGGCCAGGCCGGTGTCGGTCCGCCGGAAGAAGGCTGCCAGGCGGGTGTCGGTCCGCCGGAAGACGCCGGCCAGCCCGGTGCCGGCCCGCTGCCTGGCGGGCCGAGGGGCGGGCGGTCAGCCCCCGGCATGGTCGGCGGCCCCACCGACGGGGCTCCTGCCCCGGGCGGTCGCGCCGGAGCCGGAGTCTCACCGCCCCGGCGCCAGTCCCAGCCGTCGGTCACGTGGTGCCTCCCAGTCCGTCCCCGGATCCCGTGCCGCGTCGCCCGGCCACGGGCCGGTCTGGTCGCGGCTGACGGGATACCGCCTCCAGGATTGCACGGATGGACGCGGTGCAGTCAGCGGTTGCCCCGGTGATCGCTCCGGGCGGAGGCGCGGCTGCGCGCCCCACGACTGTCGCCTCTACGCTCACAGTGCCAACCCGCCCCCGCACCACGCACCGCCCCCGGAGGTGCCCCATCGCCACGGTCGCCGGTTCCGGCAGTTCGACGACACAGGCCCAGCATTTTGCCGAGTCGTACGTCACCGAGGATCTCGTTCTGCGTACCGCCCGCAGTCTGGCCCGGGAGGTCGGCCTCGACGCGGTCACGCCCGGCGCGGGGGCGGCGCTGCGGCTGCTGGCCGCCGCCGGCAACGCCCGTGCGGTGGTGGAGATCGGCACCGGCACCGGGGTCAGCGGTGTCTGGTTGCTGCGCGGCATGCGCGTCGACGGCGTGCTCACCACCATCGACGTGGAGGTGGAGCACCAGCGGATCGCCCGGCGGATCTTCGCCGAGGCGGGTTTCGCGGCCGGGCGTACCCGGATCATCACCGGTCGGGCGCTCGACGTGCTGCCCCGGCTCGCCGACGGTGCGTACGACCTGGTCTTCGTGGACGCGGAGGCGACCGGCTTCCACGCCTGCGTGGAGGCGGCGCTGCGGCTGTTGCGCCCGGGGGGAGTGCTGGCGCTCAACGGCGTGCTGGCCAGCGGCCGGATCGGAGACCCGTCCGCCCGGGACGCGGAGACGGTGACGGTTCGCGAAACGATCAAAGCGGTCCGGGAGTCGGAGCACTGGATCCCCGCGATGCTTCCGGTCGGGCACGGGCTGCTCGCCGCGGTGAAGTGCTGATTCGAGCCCAGGACGGGTCAGAGCCCCGGTCGCGCCGAGGCTCTGACCCGCGCCCTAGTTGACGTCGGCGAGCCAGCGCAGCAGCGAGCGGACGCCCCAACCGGTGGCGCCGCGGCTGACCTCGGCCTGGTCTCCGTCGGCCCAGGACGGGGCGGACATGTCCAGGTGCAGCCAGCGGTCTCGTAGTTCACCGGTGAACTCGCGCAGGTAGAGCGCGGCCAGCACCGAACCGGCACCCTGGGTGGGCGCGCTGTAGAGGTCGGCGATCTCGCTGCCGAGGTACTCGACGTAGTCGGTGTGCAGCGGCATCCGCCACGCCGACTCGCCGGCCGCCTCGGCCGCCGCCAGCACGCTGGTGGCCAGTTCGTCGTTCTCGCTGTACAGGGCGGCGGTGCGCTTGCCCAGCGCCACCGAGTTGGCGCCGGTGAGCGTGGCCAGGTCGAGCAGCAGGTCCGGTTTGAGCTGCTGCACCGCGTACGCCAGCGCGTCGGCGAGGACCAGGCGACCCTCGGCGTCGGAGTTGGTCGTCTCGCTGGTCGTACCGCCGTAGTGCCGGATCACGTCGCCGGGGCGGAACGCCGAGCCGCTGACCATGTTCTCGGCCAGCGGGGTCAACGTGGTGATCCGGACCGGCAGCCGCAGCGCGGCGGCGCCCACCGTGGCGGCGACGACCGCAGCCGCGCCGGCCATGTCCTTGCGCATCAGCTTCATCGACGCCACCGGCTTGATCGAGATGCCGCCGGTGTCGAAGGTGATGCCCTTGCCGATCAGCACCACGTGGGTGCGCGCGTTGGCGGGGTGCCAGTCCAGCTCGACCAGCCGCGGTCCGCTGGCGGAGCCACCGCCCACGGCGAGGATCCCGCCGAAGCCCTCGGTGGTCAGCTCGGCCGGGCCACGGACCCGCAGCCGCAGGTCCGGAAGGTCGGCTGCGGCGGTGGCCACCTGGTCGGCGAACCACTGCGGGGTCTTCACCGAGGAGGGGGTGTTGGTCAGGTCCCGGGCGAGATGCGTCATCGCGGCCGTGGTTCGGGCCGTGGCGACGGTGTCCTCGTACCCGGTGGGGTCGTCGAGCAGCAGGTCGACGGCGGTGAGCGCCGGTCGGTCGCCGGCCTCGGTGAGCCGGAAGCGGTACGGGGCGAGCAGCAGCCCCTCGGTCAACCCGCGAACCGCGGCCGGGGTCACCTCGGCCGGCAGCGCGATGGTGATATGCGTCTCAGCTGACGCTGAGCGGGCCAGGGCGGCGCCGGCCGCCCGCCAGGCCGCCTCGTCGCCGTCGCCGATGCCGAGCAGTAGCAGCCGGCCGGGGGTACGCCCGGGGCGCAGCTGGGTGTGGATCTCGCCGGCTCGGCCGGTCAGCCGGGCCGCTGACACCAGCGCGGTCGCCTCGCCAGCCGTGCCGTCCGGGCCCGCCACGGCGGTCGGTACCGGCTCGGCCGAGGTGTCACCTTCCGCCGTCGAATCGGCGGAGCGGACGGGCAGAACGAGGACGTCGAGCCGGTCGGGCTCGGCGATCAGACGAATGGCGAGCACGCGGAACCGCACCTCCAGGAAAGTGTCGCGGGTCGGCGGCCAACGCGCCTGCCCGCAGCGTTGAAGGCCCTGAGCCACCGGTGGTTCCGGTGGCTCAGGGCCTGAAGAACGTTCCGGGCGGCCTGAGCCGCCCGGAGCACTCCTTACTCAGCCGGCCGCTGCCTTCAGTGCGTCACCGAGCGCGTTGGCCTCGTCGGGAGTCATCTCGACGACGAGCCGGCCACCGCCCTCCAGCGGGACCCGCATGACGATGCCCCGCCCCTCCTTGGTGACTTCCAGCGGACCGTCGCCCGTCCGCGGCTTCATCGCCGCCATGTTGTCTCCCCTCAGACCTACACCAGGGTCGGTGGGTTGCCCCACAGCCACTTCGTCACGACCACCCGCAACGGTCACGGGGGTGTCAACAACGATTTTCCCTGATGAACACCGCCGGACCCAAACCGGAGCAGCATTGATGTAACAGCATCTAGCTTATCTTGAGAAGGCCTGTCACAATGTGCGGTCATGCAGGCACGGTCGGCACTCTTCGACCTGTACGGCGACCACCTCCGTCCGAGGGGTGGCCGGGCACCGGTTGCTGCCCTGGTCAAGCTACTGGCGCCGCTGGGAATCGCACCGCCAGCAGTTCGCACCGCCGTCTCCCGGATGGTGCGCCAAGGCTGGCTCGAGCCCCTCCGGTTGGTCTCCGGACCCGGATATTCGATCACACCGAAAGCTGCCCGCCGACTCGACGAGGCAGCGGCCCGGATCTACCGGACCGGCCGGGTCACCTGGGACGGCCGGTTCGATCTGCTGGTGTTGGAGGCCCCGGGCTCCCGGCGGGACCGCCAGCGGCTCGCCGCCAACCTGAGCTTCCTCGGCTACGGGACGCTCGACGAGCAGACCTGGGTCGCCACCCGCCCCGCCGAGGATGTCGACCTGCTCCTCGCCGAGACCGGCATCCGGTTCGAGCGGTTCACCGCCTCGCACTTCTCCGGCACCCCCGGCGCGATGGGCGTGGTCCGACGCGCCTGGAACCTGGCCGAGATCGGCCGCGCCTACGAGCGGTTCGTCGCGGACCAGCGCCCGCTGCTCGCCGCGGTCACCGTACGCAGCAGCGACGAGGAGGCGTACGCGACGCGGTTCCGCCTCGTGCACGCCTGGCGTACGTTCCTCTTCCAGGATCCGCAGTTGCCCCCGGCGCTGCTGCCCGAGCGGTGGCCCGGCACCGCCGCGGCCAGTTTCTTCGACCGGCACGCGGCCCGCCTGCGTCCGGCCGCCGACCGGTACGTCGAACAGTGCCTCGACGCCGGCAACCGCATCGTCCGACAGAAGGGTCGTTAGACACGTGACCGAGCCGCTGCTGGTCGACCGGACCGATGCCGTCGTCACCCTCACGCTGAACCGGCCGAAGGCGATGAACGCGCTCGACGTGGCGCTCAAGGAGGCGCTGCGTGACGCCCTCGCCGAGCTGGAGACCGACCGGTCCTGCCGCGCGGTGGTCCTGGCCGGGGCCGGCGGGTCGTTCAGCGCCGGGCAGGACCTGCGCGAGCACGTGGCCACCCTGGAAAACTCCGGCAATGATCCGCTGGGCACCGTGCGGGCGCACTACAACCCGATCGCCGCCCGGCTCGCCAACCTGCCCAAGCCGGTGATCGCCGCGGTCCGCGGGATGGCCGCCGGGGCGGGCGCGTCGTTGGCGTTCCTGGCCGACATCCGCATCGGCGGTCCGACCACCAGTTTCCTGATGGCCTTCGCCAAGGTCGGTCTCGCCGCCGACACCGGCGCCTCCTGGACGTTGCCGCGACTGGTCGGGCACGCCAAGGCGGTGGAGCTGCTGATGCTGGCCGAGCCGGTCCGCGCCGAGGAGGCCTGCCGGTTGGGCCTGCTCAACCGGTTGACGGACGACGACGAGCAGGTCCTGCCCGTCGCCCAGGAGCTGGCCGCCCGCCTCGCCGCCGGCCCGACCGTCGCGTACGGGGCGATCAAGCGACAGCTCTCCATCGCCGACGCCGGCACCCTCGCCGACGCCCTCGCCGCCGAGGCGCAGGCCCAGGCGATCTGCGGCGCCACCGCCGACCACCGGGCGGCCACCCTCGCCTTCGTCGGCAAGCAGAAACCGGTCTTCGAGGGACGCTGAACGCGATCCGGACGCCGCCCTTACCGTCCTCGAACACGGGCCGCCTAGCGTCGGCCGGTATGAGCGATCGTGAAGCGGTGGCGCACCTGCTGCGCCGGGCCACCTTCGGCCCGACCGCCGACGAGGTGGACGCGGCCGAGCGGGCCGGGACGGCGGCGACCCTGGACCGGCTGCTCACCCCGCCGGCGACGGACCGGGGTGCGGCGGCCACGCCGGTTCCGACGCTGCCCCCGGACCCGTACGCCGGGCTGACCAAGGACTCCACCCGCGAGCAACGGCAGCAGGCCAACGCGGAGCGCCGCAGGCAACTCCAGCAGGTCACCGAGTGGTGGCTGAACCGGATGGTGGCCGCCGAGGACGGGCTGACCGAGAAGTTGGTCTTCTTCTGGCACGGGCACTGGGCGACCAGCGCCCAGAAGGTCAAGTCGGCGCGGCTGATTGTGGGCCAGTTGGAGACGCTGCGCCGGCACGGTCGTGGGCCGCTGGGCCCGCTGGTCGCCGCGATGGTTCGCGACCCTGCCCTGATCGTCTGGCTGGACGGGCAGAAGAACACCCGCAAGGCGCCGAACGAGAACCTGGCCCGTGAGCTGATGGAGTTGTTCACCCTCGGCATCGGCGTCTACAGCGAGGCCGACGTGAAGGCCGGCGCGCGGGCCCTGACCGGCTGGGTGGTCGACCGGCGTACCGGTGCGGCCCGCTTCGAGCCCAAGCGGCACGACCCCGGCGAGAAGAGCATCCTCGGGCAGAGCGGCCGGTTCGACGCCGAGGCGTACGCCGGTCTGCTGGCCGCCCAACCGGCGGCCGCGACCTTCGTGGCCGGTCGGCTCTGGTTCCGCTATGCCGGCACCGAGACCCCGGCACCGGACGGCCTGGCCGGCGCGGACACCATCGCGACAGTACGCGCGCTCTTCTCCGCACCGGCCTTCGCGCAGACCCGGGGCACGCTGGTGAAGCAGCCGGTGGAGTGGCTGGTGGGTGCGCTGCGGCAACTCGGTATCCGTCCGTCCGCGCTGCCCGAGCAGCAACGCAAACAGTTGCTGGCCGGTCTGAACGCGCTGGACCAGGTGCCGCTGCGCCCACCCAGCGTGGGCGGTTGGCCAGCCGGGTCCGCCTGGCTGACCACCTCGTCGTTACAGGCCCGGCTGCGGACGGCCGGGGTGCTCGCCGCCGCCACGGCACCAGCGGTGCTGGCCCGGCTGACCGCCGCACCCACCGCCGGGCGACCGGACGCGCTGGCCCGACTGCTCGTGGTCGACGGCTGGGGCGCGCGCACCCGCGCCGCTCTCACCCCGCTGGCCGGTGAGCCCCGCAAACTGCTCGCCGCCGGCCTGGTCAGCCCCGAATACACAGTCAGCTGAGCGGAGGAGTCGACATGGACACAGTGACCCGACGCAGGTTCCTGGTGACCAGTGGGGTGGTCGGCGCGGGCGCGTTGGCCGCCGGGGCCGGCGCGTACAGCCTGCGGGACCTGCTGGACACCAGCGGAGACCGGGACCCGCAGTCCCGCACGCTGGTGCTGGTGACCCTCTACGGCGGCAATGACGGCCTCAACACGGTCATTCCGTACGGCGACCCGGCCTACCGGGCGGCTCGCCCGGAGCTGGCGTACCCGGACGGGGAGGTGCGGCGGTTGGACGACGACTTCGGCCTCAACCCGGCGCTGGCCGGCCTGCACCAGCGCTGGTCCGACGGTGGGTTGGCGATCGTGCGTGGGGTCGGCTACCCGAAGCCGGACCGCAGCCACTTCCGTTCGATGGACATCTGGCACACGGCGCAACCGGACCGGCCCGGCAACACCGGCTGGCTCGGGCGGTGGCTGGACGGTGCCGGTGGCGACCCCCGGCTGGCGGTCTCCTTCGAGCCGGCGCTGCCGCCGCTGCTGGCCGGGGCGCAGAGCGCCGGTGCGGCAGTGCCGGTGACCGACCGGAAGGCAGCCAAGGGGCTGTCGGCGCAGACGCTGACCGCGTTCGAAGCCGCCGAGCCTGGTGAGTCCGCCGCGCGAGCCCGGGCCGCCGCCTGCTTCGCCGACCTGCGATCGGTGGACGAGATGATCCGCCAGGTCCGCGACTCCGACAACCCGGACATGGCAGACCCGGACGGCGAGCAGGCGCCGGCGACCGCCACCGGCGGGGCGAAGACTCCGCTGGACGCCCAACTGGACCTGGTCGCGCAGTGCGTCGAGGCGGGAGTGTCCACCCGGGCCTTCTCCGTGTCGCTGGGCGGCTTCGACACGCACGCCGACGAGAAGCAGTTGCAGGCGGTGCTGCTGGGTCAGCTGGACCGGGCGTTGACCGGGTTCGCCGACCGGATGAGTCGCACCGAGGCGGGCCGGAAGGTGGTGGTGGCGGTCTACTCCGAGTTCGGCCGTCGGGTACGCGCCAACGCCTCCGACGGCACCGACCACGGCACCGCCTCGGATGTGCTGCTGCTCGGCGCGGGCGTCCGGGGCGGCTGGCACGGCGCACCGCCGAGCCTCACCGACCTCGACGACGGCGACCTGAAATACACCACGGACTTCCGGGACGTCTACGCCACGCTGCTGGAGCGGGTGCTGGACACCGACCCGGGCCCGGTCCTCGCCGACTGGCGGGGACGGGTGGACAAGCTCTTCTAATCGTCCTCTTCCGGGTCCTGGTTGGCCTGCTCGCCCAGCACGAACGCCTGCATGGCCAGCTCGTCGCCGGCCGGCGAGACGAAGGCGGGCAGCTCACGCGGGCCCAGCTCCTGCACGTAGGACCAGAAGAGCCGCACCGCCTCGGCCGGCGTGTCGGCCTCGATCGGCAGGTCGAGGCTGACCAGCCAGGTGCGGCGCGCCCGGGGCGGGCCGAGCTGGTCGGCCAGCGCCCGGAAGGCCGCCGGCTCCACGGCGGTCACCGGCCCGTCGAGCGTCAGCAGGTCGGCCGGCACCGGCTCGTCGAAGGCCCGCCGGGTGTACGCGACGACGAGCGTGCCCGGCTCGACCGGGGACTGCGGGTCGTCCGGGTCCTCGCGGTGGCGTCGTCCCGGCTCGGTGACCCGACCGAGGGCCACCAGCCGGGGCGGCGCGTCGACCAGCACTGCCACCTGGTCGCCCGGCCCTGGCCGGGCGACGTCGGTCAGCCCGGTCAGCTCCAGCGCGTCGTGGTGTACGAGCCGCTCGGCATCGTACCGTTCGGCGGGCAGCAGCACGGCCCAGGTGCCCACCCCGTCGGCGTTGCCGGCCGCACCGGCCCGGTGCGCGGTCTCGGTCGTCATGCCTGCCATCTCATCACGCCGCCGGTGGGACGGTGACGTGACAGCCGACGATGTGATCGTCGACCATCCCGGTGGCTTGCATCAGCGCGTACGCGGTGGTCGGGCCGACGAACCGAAAGCCGCGCTTCTTGAGTGCCTTGGCCATCGCTGTCGACTCCGGGGTGATCGGCGCCAGCTCGGCGAACGAGGCGGGACGAGTCGGCCGAGGCTCCGGCGCGAAGGACCAGAGCAGCGCGGACAGGCCCTCCGGCAGCTCCAGTGCGGCGCGGGCGTTGGCGATCGCCGCCTCGATCTTGGCCCGGTTGCGGACGATGCCGGCGTCGGCGAGCAGCCGGGTGACGTCGGCGTCGTCGTAGCGGGCGACGGTCGGGATGTGGAACTCGTCGAAGGCCAGTCGGAACGCCGGACGCTTGCGCAGGATGGTCAGCCAGGACAACCCGGACTGGAACGCCTCCAACGTCATCCGCTCGTAGAGCGCGTCGTCTCCGCGCAGCGGTCGCCCCCACTCGGTGTCGTGGTAGACGGCGTAGTCGGGGGTGCTCGACCCCCAGGCGCAGCGGGCCAGCCCGTCGGCGCCGATCACCAGGTCAGTCACCTCGTACACGCTAGGGCATCGCACCGACACCCCATTGCCACCGGCCGCCCGGCTGCCTATGGTGCTTGTTACCGACCGGTAGGTCGAGGTCACCCGACGGTGCGCCCCGACCGGTGACGGCGAGCGGAGGCCGCGCGGTGAAGGAGTTCCCGGACGTCATCGCCTGGTCGATCCCGGCCTTCGTGCTTCTCATCGTGTTGGAGCGAATCTCCTACCTGCTGCACCGTGACGACGACGAGGTCGGCTACGGCGGCGCCGACACCGCGACCAGCCTGACGATGGGGCTGGGCAGCATCTTCGCCGACCTGCTCTGGAAGGTGCCGATCGCCGCCGCGTACGCGCTGCTCTACGCGCTCACCCCGCTGCGGGTCGCCGAGCTCTGGTGGACCTGGCCGCTGATCCTGCTCGCGCAGGACTTCTGCTACTACTGGTCGCACCGCGGCCACCACGTGATCCGCATCCTCTGGGCCTCGCACGTGGTGCACCACTCGTCGCAGCGGTTCAACCTCTCCACCGCGCTGCGCCAGCCGTGGACCGGCCTGACCAGTTGGGTGTTCTACATCCCGCTGATCCTGGCCGGCGTCCACCCGGCCGTTGTCGCGTTCTGCGGCTCGGTCAACCTGCTCTACCAGTTCTGGATCCACACCGAGCGGATCGAGAAGATGCCGCGCTGGTACGAGGCGGTGTTCAACACCCCGTCGCACCACCGGGTGCACCACGCGTCGCAGGGCAGCTACCTGGACCGCAACTTCGGCGGCATCCTGATCGTCTGGGACCGGCTCTTCGGGTCGTTCGCGCCGGAAGGGGAACGTTGCGTGTACGGCCTGACCAAGAACGTCGGCAGCTACAACCCGGTCCGCGTGGCCTTCCACGAGTACGCCTCGATCGCCCGGGACCTGCGCGCCGCGGTGACCTGGCGGCACCGGGTCGGGCATCTCTTCCGCGCACCGGGCTGGCAGCCGGCACCGGGCTCCCCGGTCAGGGCAGCCGGCCCTGCTCGACCAGACGGGCAAACCTCTTCAGCGCCTGGGTGAGGCCGAGCTTGGAGCCGGGCCAGAGCACCGGCCACGCCAGTCGACCGGCCCGACCGCCCGGCAGGTGGAACCACTCGTGCCAGACGACCTGGGTGCGGTCCCGGTCCAGCTGGGTGCAGCGCAGCACCCCCGGGCCGCGCAGCAGCTGGCCGTGGTGCACGACGCCGATCTCGTACGGCTCGTCGACCCGGACCACCAGCATCTCGTCGCGCAGCGTCGCCCGGCCGAGCGCGGTCACCGCCTCGATCCGGCTGCCCTCGCGGCCGTCGCCCTCGACCACCCGGACGCGGGTGAACGGGATCCAGTCGGACTGACGTTCCCAGGCGAGCAGCGCGGCGAACACCCGCTCCGCCGGGGCTTCGACGATCACCGTGGCGGTCACCTCACCGGCACCGGGTCGGGCCGCCTCGCGAAGATCGTCAGCGCCCTCCGGCTCGGTCACGCCGACTCCGACCGAACCACCGCGTCGTGCTGGTCGGTGCCGGCGGTCTGCTCACGATCGGCCGACTCGTCGTCGGCGGGCGCGGCGGTAGGCGCCACTCCGTCGGAATCCGCCGGGGACGAGCTGGCGGCGGGGAACGGGCCGGGAGTCGTCGAGCCGACCGGGGCCGAGCCGGCCTCGCCGGTCAGCGGCACGTCTCCGCCCGGCTCGACCGCCTCGCCCGGCTCGGTCGCGTCCGCGGGTGTCACCTTGCTGGCGGACTGCTCGCGGGCCTGCCGCAGCACGTCCGCGTCGTCGGTGCGCCCCTCACGCAAGGCGATGACCTCCGACTCCAGTACGCCGATCAGCTCGGACTTGTAACCGATGTCGTAGGCGGCACGGCGCAACGCCTTATCGACCTGGTCCATCCGGTACCCGCGCAACCCGGTGTCGAAACGGACCGCCCCCACGTCGGATTCGCGTAACGGGCGGGTGCCCGGCAACGCCACGGCCTGCGAATCCGGTTCGGCCGGCACCAGGCCGGGATCACGCCCGCTGACCAGCACCGTCACACCGAATATCACCGCTGCGACTGTCAACGCCACGACCAGGAGGAGCAGAAGCTGACCCATGTACTGATCGTGGCATGGCAGCCGGCCGGGAGCGACCCCGCCACCCGCCTCGATCACGATCGGTGCCGACGCCCGCCCGGGATGGTGGACGGGCGACCGACTAGCGTCGGGACCGGCCGACGCGGCGGCGGCGGCGTGAACTTGCAGGAGGCGGGCATGGCCGGGGCGCTTCGGCTGGGTGGGCACACGTTCGCCCCCGGCGAGCTGGTGGTGATGGCGATCATCAACCGCACGCCGGACTCGTTCTTCGACCGCGGGGCCACCTACGCCGCCGACAGCGCTCTGCGCGCGGTGGAGCGGGCGGTGGACGAGGGCGCGGCCATCATCGACATCGGCGGCGTCAAGGCCGGCCCCGGCGCGGACGTGGACGTCGCCGAGGAGATCAGGCGCACGGTGGACACCATCGCCGCCGTCCGAGCCGCGTTTCCGGACGTGGTGATCTCCATCGACACCTGGCGGGCCGAGGTGGCGACGGAGGCCGTGGCGGCCGGCGCCGACCTCCTCAACGACACCTGGTCGGGCGTCGACCCGGCGTTGGTCCGGGTGGCCGCGCAGACCGGCGCCGGCCTGGTCTGTTCGCACGCCGGCGGGCTGACGCCGCGGACCAGGCCGCACCGGGCCGCCTTCACCGATGTGGTCGCCGACGTGGTCGCGACGGTGACCGGGCTCGCCGAGCGCGCGGTGGCGGCAGGGGTACGCCCCGACGGCATCCTCATCGACCCGGCGCACGACTTCGGTAAGAACACCCGGCACTCGCTGGAGATCACCCGCCGACTGGACGAGCTGACCGCTACCGGCTGGCCGGTGCTGGTGGCGCTCTCCAACAAGGACTTCATCGGGGAGACGCTGGGCCTGCCGGTGGCCGAACGGCTGGAGGGGACGCTCTCCGCGACGGCCGTCTCGGCCTGGTTGGGTGCCCGGGTCTTCCGGGCCCACCAGGTCGGCCCGACCCGCCGGGTGCTGGACATGGTGGCCTCGATCCGAGGCGACCGCCCGCCCACCGCCACCCGCCGAGGGCTCGCCTGACCGGTCGTCGCCGTAACCGACAGCGAACGGTCGGAGGGACCGACACGATCGCCGGAAGCAGTGGCGCTCAGGTCCAGCGGAGGATGTTCCTACGCCAGGCGTAGAGGATGCCGAGCGCGAGCACGGCCACGAACACCGCCATCTCCACCACCGTCACCAGACCGAAGCCCGGCCGGTCGAAGACCACCGCCCAGGGGAAGAGGAACACCGCCTCGACCGCGAACAGCACGTAGAGGTAGGCGTACACGTAGTAGCGGATCTGCACCTGCGCCCAGTCGTCACCGACCGGGTCGAGCCCGCACTCGTAGCTGGCCCGCTTGCCCGGCGGGTCGGCCGGACGCACCGGGCGTAACACCCGGTTGGCCGAGAACGCCGTAACGAAGAAGAGAACGCTGGCGAGCAGCAGGAGCCCGAGCGTCGCGTACGAGCCCAGGTATCCGTTCACAGTCGGCAGCCTACCGTCCGCCCGGACGGGCCGTCCCAAACACGTTACGGATTTGTTTCCAGATGGGACTAGTGCTCCGGGGCAACTGTTACCGAATACTGGACCCCCACCCATGTCACCGGAGGATTGATGTCCCGCGTGAAGGCATCGCCCGGTAACCGGGCGGAGGGGCGGCGTTCCACGCCCCTGCTGGCGACCGCGCTCGCGCTCGGCCTGCTCACGGCGCTCGCCGTGGGGCCGGCCTGGGCCAGCGCGGCCGCACCGGACGCGGAGCCGGTCGCGACCTCGGCCGAGCCGGTCAACGAGCCGGGAGGCGAGGAGCCCCCGACCACACCGGCGGAGGAGCCCACCCCGACCGAGGACCCGGGCGGTGAACCGGAGCCGACCGGCCCGGCGCCGGAGACCTCCGCGCCACCACCGGAGACGACACCACCGGCGCCGGTGACCACCGCCCCGGAGGTCCCGCCGGCGCCCACCACCAGCGCGCCCGCGCCGGGCGCCACCACCCGACCGCCCAGCCCGGCTCCCCCGGTGCCACCGACGGCGCCCCCCGCCCCGCCGACACCGCCGGGGCCGACGGTCCGCCCGCCCGCCCCGGGTTCGGCCCCGCCGCCGCAGAGCCCGCTGGGCGTGCAGGTCACCACCGGCGACGTCACCCTCACCGAGGCGTACTGGAACACGCCGAGCACGGCCGCCACCCTCCAGGTCACCGTGCACAACACCGGCACCACAACGGAACAGATCCGACTCTCGTACACGCTGCCCGTCGGGCTGACCGACGCCGGCACGAAGGGCTGCGCCGCCGCCGGTGGTGGGACGTACCGGTGCGGTGCCTGGACCGCCGGAGCGGACGTCCGGTTCAGCACCGTGCTGCGGCTGCGGGTCGCCGGCACGGCGTGGAAGCAGATGCCGCTCAGCGGCTCGGTCCAGGTCATCGCGGACGCGCCGGGAGCGGAAGGGGAGGCGACCGACGACCAGGGCTTCGCGGTGCTCTTCCCAGCGGGCCCGCCGGTGCCCGGGATCGCGCTCGCCGCCGACGAGGTGGCCTTCGACATCAGCGGCGGCCCCAGCACCCTCACACTCCGGCTGGGCAACACCGGCGCGGTGGACGCCGCCGGCCGGGTCGACGTCGTCCTGCCGGCCGGGGTGACAGTGCCGACCCCACCGCTCGGCTGCGTGGCGATCGACCCCACGCGTACCCGCTGCGACGCCGGCCTGGTGCCGGCGGGCACGACCGCCGAGGTGCAGCTGCCGGTGGAGGCGACGCCGCAGGCTCAGCGGGAAGCGCCGCTGTCCGGTGCCGTGATCGGGCAACTCGATCCACGCAGCGGCCCGACCCGGCGGGTGCAGATGAGCTTCCGGATCACCGCGGCAGCCGCACTGGCCACGCCGGTGGTCTCCCCACCCGCGCCGACCGGCTCGCAGGGCGTACTGCCCGCCGGTGCCACGACCGGAGACGGCGGGTTGACCTCGGTACAGCGCACCGCTGTCATCCTGATCGCGGTCTCCACGCTGCTGGTGGTGCTTGCCCTCACGCTGGCCACGACCTCGCTGCGGCGCCGGCTCGGCGGCCCACCGCCCGAGCCCGCGCCCAACCCCGCCGACTGATCGACGGACGACCCCGGCCCGCGCGACCGGGGTCGTCGGCGCGACCGGGGTGGTGATCTGAATTACGGCGGGCGGTGCGTAACCCCGCAAAGGCGGGCATTTTGCATCCAGATCCGTTCCCAGTCGGCGGACCTCCGGGGATGGTTAGGGCTCCCTTAGACGTAGGCTCTCAGGAGAGGAACGACAGCGGCCGGACCAGCCTGGGGCGGTGCGGTGAAGCGTTGCGTCGAGGAGGTTCCGTGGCCGGGCAAGCCCCGCAGTCGCGAACGAAGGTGGCACAGTGACCAAGCAGATCCGTCAACTCGACCGGGTGGTCATCCGGTTCGCCGGTGACTCCGGCGACGGCATGCAGCTGACCGGCGACCGGTTCACCTCGGAGACGGCGCAGCTCGGCAACGACATCTCCACACTGCCAAACTTCCCCGCCGAGATCCGGGCTCCCGCCGGCACCCTGCCCGGCGTGTCGAGCTTTCAGGTGCACTTCGCCGACTACGACATCCTCACGCCGGGCGACGCGCCGAACGTGCTGGTGGCGATGAACCCGGCGGCGCTCAAGGCCAACCTGGCCGATCTGCCGCGCGGCGCGGACATCATCGTCAACACCGACGAGTTCACCAAGCGCAACCTCGCCAAGGTCGGTTACCAGAGCAGCCCGCTGGACGACGACTCGCTGGCCGGTTACGTGGTGCACCCGGTGGCGCTGACCTCGATGACTGTCGGCGCGCTCGCGGCCCACCAGGTGTCCAAGAAGGACGCCGAGCGGTCGAAGAACATGTTCGCGCTCGGCCTGCTCTCCTGGATGTACTCCCGGCCCTACGAGTCGACGCTGCGCTTCCTGGAGCGCAAGTTCGCGGCCCGTCCGGAGCTGGTCGCCGCGAACGTCGCCGCCTTCAAGGCCGGCTGGAACTTCGGCGAGACCACCGAGGACTTCGCTGTCCGCTACGAGGTCAAGCCGGCCAAGATGAAGCCGGGCACCTACCGCAACATCACCGGCAACGCGGCCCTCTCGCTGGGGCTGGTCGCCGCCGGGGTCCGCTCCGGGCTTCCGGTCTTCCTCGGCGCGTACCCGATCACGCCCGCGTCGGACATCCTGCACGAGCTGAGCAAGCACAAGCGCTTCGGCGTTCTCACAGTGCAGGCCGAGGACGAGATCGCCGCCGTCGGCGCCGCGCTGGGCGCCTCCTACGGCGGGTCGCTCGGGGTGACCACCACCAGCGGCCCCGGCGTGGCGCTCAAGAGCGAGACGATCTCGCTCGCGGTGGCGCTGGAGCTGCCGCTGGTGATCGTGGACGTGCAGCGCGCCGGCCCGTCGACCGGCATGCCGACCAAGACCGAACAGGCCGACCTCAACATGGCGCTCTACGGTCGGCACGGCGAGGCGCCGGTCGCGGTGATCGCGCCCCGGTCACCGTCGGACTGCTTCTTCGCGGCGCTGGAGGCGGCCCGGATCGCGCTCACCTACCGCACCCCGGTGATCCTGCTGTCCGACAACTACGTCGCCAACGGTTCCGAGCCGTGGCTGCTGCCGGACGTGGAGTCGCTGCCCGACCTGCGGGTCGAGTTCGCCACCAAGCCCAACGGCGAGGACGGCACCACCTTCCTGCCCTACCTGCGTGACCCGGAGACCCTGGCCCGGCCATGGGCGATCCCCGGCACCGCGGGCCTGGAGCACCGGATCGGCGGTCTGGAGAAGGCCGACAAGACCGGGGACATCTCCTACGACCCGGCCAACCACGACTTCATGGTGCGCACCCGGGCCGCGCGGATCGAGACCATCCCGGTGCCGGACATCGAGGTGGAGGACCCGGACGGCGACGCGCGGGTGCTGGTCCTCGGGTGGGGCTCGACGTACGGGCCGATCGGCGCGGCGTGCCGCGGGGTCCGCCAGCGTGGCCTCTCCATCGCCCAGGCGCACCTGCGGCACCTGGCACCGATGCCGGCCAACCTCGGTGAGGTGCTCCGCTCGTACGACAAGGTGGTCATCCCGGAGATGAACCTGGGCCAGCTGGCCCACGTCATCCGGGCCCGCTACCTGGTCGACGCGATCAGCTACAACCAGGTCCGCGGTCTGCCGTTCACGGCCGCCGAGCTGGAGACGACGCTGGAAGAGGTGCTGAAGAATGTCTGAGCCCGTCGCCGTCAAGCTCACCGCCAAGGACTTCAAGTCCGACCAGGAGGTGCGCTGGTGCCCCGGCTGCGGTGACTACGCGATCCTGGCAGCCATCCAGCAGTTCATGCCGGAGCTGAACATCCCCCGGGAGCGCACCGTCTTCGTCTCCGGGATCGGCTGCTCGTCCCGCTTCCCGTACTACATGAACACGTACGGGATGCACTCGATCCACGGTCGGGCCCCGGCGATCGCGACCGGCCTGTCGGTGTCCCGGCCGGACCTGTCGGTCTGGGTGGTCACCGGCGACGGCGACGCGCTCTCCATCGGTGGCAACCACCTGATCCACGCGCTGCGTCGCAACGTCAACCTCAAGATCCTGCTGTTCAACAACCGGATCTACGGTCTGACCAAGGGCCAGTATTCTCCGACGTCCGAGGTCGGCAAGGTCACCAAGTCGACCCCGGCCGGCTCGGCGGACGCCCCGTTCAACCCGCTCTCGCTCGCCCTCGGGGCGGAGGCCAGCTTCGTCGGCCGCACCATCGACTCGGACCGCAAGCACCTCCAGTCGGTGCTGCGGGCCGCTGCGGAGCACGAGGGCTCGGCCTTCGTGGAGATCTACCAGAACTGCAACATCTTCAACGACGGGGCGTTCGAACAGCTCAAGGACCCGTCGACCCGGGACGACTACCTGATCCGCCTGGAGCACGGGCAGCCGATCACCTTCGGTGCCGACGGGCGGTTCTGCGTGGTGCACCCGCCGGGTGGCTTCGGTCTGGAGGTCCGGGAGACCAGCTCGGTCCGCCCCGAGGAGATCGTCGTGCACGACGCGACGGTGACCGACCCGGCGTACGCGTTCGCGCTGTCCCGGCTGCCCGGCCTGGACCTGCGCAACACTCCGATCGGGGTGTTCCGCTCGGTGGACCGACCGTCCTACGACAGCGTGGTGCAGGCCCAGCTCGCGGCCGCCAAGGCGACTGTCACCGAGACCCCCGAGCAGCAGCTCGCCGGCCTGCTGGGCAGCGGCGACACCTGGACCATCATCTGATCCGTCGTTACTGACGAGAGCGGCCGTCCCCGATCCGGGGGGCGGCCGCTCTCTCGTCGTACCGGTGCTGCCTCAGCGCTGGGCGCTGGCCGGCGTCCAGAGGTTGTCGATCTCCTTTTCGGTCGCCGCGAGGCTCGCCTCGTGCAGCGGGATCAGCTCGGCCATCGCCGGCACCGAGGGTGCCAGGGTCAGTTCGGTGCCGATGAAGCGCGGCTCCAGGCCGGTCATCGACAGACCGTGCGGGAGCCACTGCTCGGCGTGGTCCCAGCCATGGCGAGGGGTGCCCTCGCCATAGCCGCCACCACGGGTGGCCAGCACCACCAACTCGCGGCCGCCGAGCAGGCCCTCCTGCGTCGTCGGGTCGTAGGTGAGGCCGGCGACGATCAGGTGGTCGACCCAGGACTTCACGCTGCTGGGCACACCGTAGTTGTAGAGCGGCAGCCCGAGCAGCACCACGTCGGCCTGCTTGACCTCGTCGACGATCCGGATGCTGAGCTCCCAGGACTCGCGCTGCGCCGGGGTGTGCTGGTCCGGTGGCGTCATCCGGGCCAGGCCGCCCTCCGAGTCCAGGTGCGGCAGCGGGTCGGCACCCAGGTCCCGGTACGTCACTGTGCCGTCCGGGTGCGCCGCACGCCATGCGTCGACGGCGCGGGCGGTGAGCCGCCGGCTGACCGACCAGTCACCGCGGATGCTCGAGTCGATATGCAGCAGATGCATTATTCCTCCTCCAGGAATCGTCTGTGAAGCACCAACTATTTATAGCAGGCCGATGTTCCGCAGACTCGGTAGACTGGGTCACATGTCCGCGCAGCCGCTCGACTCCTCCGAGCACCGCTCGGGCGCACTCCTGGACCATCTGGCCCGGCGGATGCGACTGCGGTCGGAGTCGGTGTTGGCGCCGCTGGGACTACGCCCCCGGCATCTGGTCGCGCTCACCGTGCTGCGCGCCGGCGGCGGCACCGGGCAGCAGGCGCTCGCCACCATCCTGGAAATGGACAGCACCAACATCGTCGGGCTGCTCAACGACCTGGAGGCGGAGCAGCTGATCGAGCGTCGGCGCTCACCCGAGGATCGTCGCCGACACGTCGTCGAACTCACCGAAGATGGTGCGAAACGCCTCAGCGAGGCCGAATGCGCCCTGGCCAGCGCCGAGGACGAGGTGCTGGGCGCGCTGGATCCCGCCGAGCGGGAGACGCTCTACAAACTGCTCAGCCGGGCGTCCACCGGCACAGCGGTCAACTGCACCGAAGCGATCTGCGTCGCCGACGACACCTGCTGACGCCGCCTCACCACACCGGCGACAGCGGGGCCGGCACGCCGCGGCAGCGGTAGGACGATCAGGCGGTGGTCGCCGACTGGGGACGGTCGTCGCGTACGTGCACCAGCATGTCGCCGGTCTCGATCACCGCACCGGCCCGGTCGGCCAGGGTGACCACCTTGCCCCGCCGCACCAGGGCGATCACCAACGACTCCAGCTCGCGTGGCGAGCGACCCACCTCGTCCCGCTCGGCCGAACGCATCGCCAGCGCCATGCCCTGGCCGGGGGTGAGCAGGTCCTCCACCACGTCGATCAGCGGCGGCGCCGAGGTGGACAGGCCGAGCAGCCGGCCCGCCGTGGCCGAGGAGACGATCACATGGTGCGCGCCACTCTGCTTGAGCAGCGGGGCGTTCTCCGCCTCCCGAGCTGCCGCGATGATGCGGACCTGCCCGGCGGTGAGCTGCCGTACCGTCAGCGCGACCAGCACCGACGCGTCGTCACTGTCGGTCGCGATGATCACGGCCTTCGCGTTCTTGACGTGCGCCTCGTTCAGGACCGACGAGCGGGTCGCCGAGCCCTCGATCGCCACCAGCCCGGCGGAGGTGGCCTGCCGCAGGGCGGCGGCGCTGCGCTCCACCACGACGATCCGCGAACGGTCCAGACCGTTCTCCATCAGGGCGGAGACAGCGCTACGCCCCTTGGTGCCGTAGCCGCAGATGATGACGTGGTCCTTCACGGCTCTCCTCCACCGCGACAGGCGACGGCCGGTCCGGTACTGCTCGGTCAGAACTTCCAGGGTGGTGCCGACCAGGATGATAAGGAAGATCACTCGGGCCGGGGTGATGAAGAGGACGTTGACCAGCCGGGCCGACGGCGCGGCCGGGGTGATGTCCCCGTAACCGGTGGTCGAGAGCGAGACGACCGCGTAGTAGAAGCAGTCGAGGAGGGTGAGACCGTCCTCGTTGACATCGCGGTAGCCGTCCCGGCCGAGATAGACCGCGGCGACCACTGCGAAGACCAGGCCCAGGGCGGCCGCGAGCCGGAGGCTCAGCGCGCTCAGTGGGCCCCGCCGCTGCGCGGGAAAATGGATCACCGTCGAACCTGCTGCCCCGCCGTCGCCTGCACGCCCACAACATAGCGGGTGCACCGCTGATCGCACGTCCGGGCCGCGGCGGACAACCGACGCCGCTCCCGCACCCGACTACCGGACGACAACGACGAACCGGTGCAGGCCGGCAGA
The DNA here is from genome assembly GCF_040642735.1 of Micromonospora sp. NPDC047753. Lineage (NCBI taxonomy): Bacteria > Bacillati > Actinomycetota > Actinomycetes > Micromonosporales > Micromonosporaceae > Micromonospora > Micromonospora sp. NPDC047753. The sequence goes on from NZ_JBEYSL010000010.1 coordinate 28,373, forward strand.
CGGAGGGGGCGCGACCCTCGTGACGACGAGCGGCAGACGGCGAGCCGAGGCCGACGACGAATACACCGAGTACGTCCGGTCCCGGATGGCGCAGTGGAGACGCACCGCCTACCTGATGTGCGGGGACTGGGACCGGGGCGACGACATCCTGCAACGGGTGCTCACCGAGCTGTACCGCTCGTGGGCGCGGGCGCGGCAGGCCGATCATCTGGACGCCCTGGTGCGCACCATGCTGCTGCGGCGACTGATCGACGAGCGGCGGTTGCGGTGGACGCGGGTCCGCCTCGGCGCCGCGCTGCCCGACATGTCCAGGGCATTCGCTGACCCGACCGACCGGATCACCCTGGTGGGCGCGCTGCGGCAGGTGCCTCCGCGCCAACGCGCGGTGCTGGTGCTGCGGTACTTCCAGGACCTCAGCGTCGAGGAGACCGCCCGCGCTATGGGCTGCTCGACGGGGACGGTGAAGAGCCAGACCGCCAAGGGCCTGGCCACCCTGCGCACCCTGCTCACCCCCACCCTGACCGGGAACTGAGAGGAGCGACGATGCTTGACGAACGCCAGATCGGCGAGCTCATGCTGACCGAGATCGAGTCGGCCGAGCGGCCCTCCGTCGTGCTGGACGTGGAACGGGCGATGACCACGGCACGGCGGCAACGCCGCCTCGCCCACGGTGCCGGCGCCGCGCTGCTGGCGGCGGCGCTCACCGTCGGCGGGCTCACCGTCCCCGGCCTGCTGACCGCGGACCGGGCGCCGGCCCCCGCCCCGTTCGACGCCACGACACTCGCCGGCCAGACCGGGCTACCGGCCGCGCTCACCACCATCGACCCACAGCGGGTGTACGTCCGGTTCGGCTGGCTGCCGGACGGGCTGCCCAAACTTCAATACCAGGCCGGGCTGTTGCTCTCCGGCCCCGGCGTCTATCTCAGCGCGTCCACTGCGCCCGGCGGCGGCCAATGGAAGGGCGTCGCGATCACCCTCTATCCGAAGGGAGTGCAGCCTTCGCCACCGCAGCGGGACAGCGGCGAAGCGGCCCGGCCCGGCGAGACCACACCCGGCCCGCAGTTGAACGGCGGGACCAGCAGTTTCGCCTCGTACAGCGGGGCCGAGCAGCCGGAGGCGATCCTCCGCTGGCGGTACGCCCCGGACGGCTGGGCACAGCTCAGGGTGGTCGGCGTCGGAGCCGACGTCCGGAGCACCGCGACGCGGGTGGCCCGGGCGCTGCGGTTCGCAGACGACCCGATCCCGATGCCGGCCGCGGTGGCGGGTGTACCGGCCGCACTACAGGTGATCGCCGTCGACGTGCAGGAGTCGCTGGACGAGCCGAAGGTCTGGTACGCGTCGACCACCTGGTCACCGAAGTCGATCACCGACGATCCCGGCCAGCAGCGGGCCCGGACGATGACGGTGAGCATCTCCCGCTACCGGAACATCACCGATTCCGCCGACAACGAGTACGTCGACCCGAACACGACCGTCGACGGGCACCCGGCGCGGTTCGGCGGGGAGAACGGCAACGAGTCGTTGACCGTCTACGACGTCGACGGGGCGAACGTGTCGATCGACGACAGCGCCCTGCTCCCCAGCGGTGGCACCCGGGCGCTGTTCCCGGCGGTGACGCTGGTGGCCGATCCGGCCAACTGGCACACCCACCTGCACCGGTGAGAGCCCCGGGCCCGCGCCGTCGAGCGGCGCGGGCCCGGACGGGTCGGCCTTAACGGCCGGGGACGGGCATGATGAGGGTGTTCCCGACGACGACTGCGAAAGTGAGGCCGGCATGTCGTTGCTGCGACGAGTCATCGGCGGGGTGCTGCGTCGCCACCGCCAGCGTCAGGGCCGCACGCTGCGCGAGGTGGCCGAGTCGGCCGACGTGTCGGTGCCCTACCTGTCGGAGGTGGAGCGGGGCCGCAAGGAGGCTTCCTCGGAGGTGCTCGCGGCGATCTGCCGGGCGCTCGGCATCAGCCTCGCCGACCTGCTCGGGGAGGCCCGCGACGACATGCGTCGGGTCGAACCCCGTCTCCCGGCGGCACCCCGCGCCGCACTGACCCACCTGGAGCCTGTCGAGGCGGTCCGACGTGAGATCGGCAATGCCACCCTTCTGGTGGGTCCGCTCGGCGGCGGGCTGGCCCTCCAGCGGGTGCCCAGGGCCGGCGAGCCGACCATGCGGGCCGGCGTGACGGTCTCCGCTGGTGGCTCGCGCCCCGGCCCGCGTACCCCTTGCCTGGCTGGCAGGGGGTCGGCCCCGGTCGGCGCGCGGCGGTTGACCGCCGCGTAGGCCGCGCCGGTTCTGCCGTCGGCGGATCTGCCGGCGGCAGAATCCGTGGGCTGGCCGTCGCGACCGCCGGCACGCTGGTAGGGCCGGTCCACCGGGTGGTCCCACCGCCCGCCGGCACGGCGGAGGGCGGCGGCACATGATGGGGTACGGCGTACAGATGCTCAACGGCGGGCAACCGTCCTTCGGTGATCACGTATTCGAGCGTCTGCTGCGGGAGCGGATCGTCTTCCTCGGCACCGAGGTGACGGAGGAGTCGGCCAACCAGATCTGCGCGCAGATCCTGCTGCTCGCCGCCGAGGACGACGACCGGGACATCTACCTCTACATCAACTCGCCGGGCGGTTCGGTGAGTGCGGGGATGGCGGTCTACGACACGATGCGCTACGTCCCCAACGATGTGGCGACGCTGGCGCTCGGGTTCGCCGGCTCGATGGGGCAGTTCCTGCTCTGCGCGGGTGCGGCCGGCAAACGGTACGCGCTGCCGCACTCGCGGATCATGATGCACCAGCCGTCCGGCGGGATGGGCGGAACCGCCGCCGACATCACCATCCAGGCGGAGAACATGCTGCACGTGAAGCGGACGATGCAGGAGCTCATCGCCCAGCACAGTGGACGGACCCTCGACGAGATCCAGCGGGACTGGGACCGGGACCGGTGGTTCACCGCCGAGCAGGCCCGGGAGTACGGCCTCATCGACCAGGTGGTCACCCGAGCCGAACAGCTGCCGACGCTCTGATCAACGTCTGGTGGCCGCGGTACCGCCCGACCACCCCACCCATTAGCCTCCGTGGATACCTGGGCGGGCGCAGAAGGAGTGGGAATGACTGACGGTCACGAAGGCAGCTGCTGCGGCGACGACACGACCACCTCCGCAGTGAGTCGCCGCACCGTGTTGCGCGCGGCGGTGCTGGGCGCCGGCGCCATCGGCGCGGGTGGCCTGTTGGTCCCCGAGGCCGCACAGGCCGCACCGGCGATCTACAACCCGTTCAGCGCCTACCCGATCACCGACACCTGGGAGGGCCACCTCAGCCGCGGCTCGCGCGGCGGCATCGACTTCGGGATGGGGGTGGGTACGCCGCTGCCCGCCTGCGGCGCGGGGACCATCCAGAACATCCCGAACAACGGCGCGGGCGGGCACACCGTCACGATCCACCACGCGGACGGGTACCGCAGCCAGTACCTGCACCTGTCGCAGTTCCTGCTCGCCAACGGCGCCAGTGTGGGCGCGGGCACGATAGTGGGCCGCTCCGGCGGCGCGGCCGGGGCGCCCGGCTCGGGCAGCTCGACGGGCCCACACCTGCACTGGCACATGATCAACCCGTCGGGTGCCCTGATCAGCCCACTCGTCTACATCCAGCAGAACCCCGCCGACCAGCCCCGTCAGGTGTTCGAGGCGGCAAGCAACGCCGGCTGGCGCGCCCTGCCGGTCTCCGGCAGCACGGGCGCGGTGACCGGCACTGCGGCAGCCGCGATCACCCTCGGATCCACGAAGATCCTCTACACCCTCAACGGAGGCCGGATCCACGAGGCCGCCAGCAACGCCGGCTGGAACAACCTGTGGACCGGCATCCACGGGGCGCAGGGCACCGCGCTGGCCGCGCTGAACCTCGACGGGGTGAAGCACATCTACAACGTCGTCGACGGGTACGTGCACGAGGCCGCCAGCAACAACGGCTGGCGCAACCTCAACAGCGGGGTCCGCGGAACCCGGGCAGCCGCCCTGGGGCTGGACGGCGTCAAGCTCATCTACGCCGCCTGAGTCGCCCACCGCTCCGGCGGTCGTGACCGGCCGGCCCAGATGGTGCGGTGCTAGAGCGCGCAGCCGCTGACCCGTGGGCATCGATGTCGACGAGGGCGGCCGGCCGATCGACGCGGGAACGTGCCGGCTGGTCAGATAACATTTTGCTGATCTGTATGGTGCCCCCGGCAGGATTCGAACCTGCGACACACGGTTTAGGAATTCTCGGCGCGGTGCGCCGAGAATTCCTCGCTGCCTGCAAGGCGGGAAAGTCCTTCTCTAGGCGTCGCACTCAGCGAAATATGCCGGCTCGTTCACCTGGTCGACACCCTGCGGCAATGTATCGGACCGGAATTGTGCACGCGGGACCACGACTGTCGTGGCCCGAGCCGCGCGCCGCCCACTCGGCGGGGTTTCTTGACACGCCGTCGGCCTGAAGTGCCAACCCTGCCGCCGGAGCGCGGGCGGCACCGGAAATCCCTATGCAACCGACGGGAGGGCCCGCACGTGTTCGTGTTGCTCGCCCACGAGGGTGGCACCACGGGAGGAAGGAAACGTGACCGCAGTGATGACCGCAGCCGCGGCCGCACCTCGAGCCTCGACAAAAGACGACCAGCGCGATTTCGACGAATTTTATGCGACAAAGTTCGACGTCCTCAGGTCCCAGCTCTACGCGTACCTGGGTGACCGAGCAGAGGCACAGGACCTGGTGCAAGAGGCATTCTGCCGCGCCTACACCAGATGGGCAAGGATCAGGCAGTACGAAGACTCCTATTCCTGGGTGCGCCGGGTCGCATGGAATCTCGCCACCAGTAGGCTCCGGCGACAGAAGACGTCCGCGATATTCCTGCGCCGCCAGCGTGAAGAACATCACGACGGCCCGTCGCCAGACCGCGTGGCACTGGTCGCGGCCTTATCCAAGATACCGCCGAAGCTTCGCAAGGCCGTCGTTCTGCACTACCTGGGCCAGTTGTCAGTCGCGGAAATCGCTGTGCAGGAAAACGTGGCCGAGGGCACCGTAAAAAGTTGGCTCAGCCGCGGGAGAACCGCCCTCGCCGAGCACCTCAAGGGATGACCGGAAAGGAAAATCATATGTCTGACAACCTGGACAACCTCATTAACGACGCATTCACGGAGTTCGACGCGGCGGAGCGCTCCTCCTACCTGCCTGCGCCGGGAGCCCCCGCAGTCCGCCACAAAGTGGCGTTCCGGCGGAGAGTCCACCTCACGGCATTCAGCGTGGCCGGTGCGTTGCTGATCGCCCTGCCGATCACGGCCTACTCCGCCAGTCCACGGGGCAACAACTCGCCACCCGATGCGATCGGATCCGCCAACCCAGTCGAACCGGCCAGTCCGACTCTGTCGCTCCCCCCGTCATCGGCTCCAGCATCGTCGGCTCCATCGTCGGCCGATCTGCGCAATGCCTCCCTCAACCTCCCGGCGTTCCCTGGCTGGGAAGACGACGGGTGCAAGGCGAAGGGAACGAGGAAATTTGTCCACGGTACGACGACGCTGGCGGATGGCGCGAAACTGGTCATCGGGGAGCTGGCTCCCATCAAGGCCGATCTCGATGGCGTGCCAGGCGACGAGGAACTCACCACCATCCGTTGCCAGAACGATGAGTCGCTGAACGTTACCCAGCTGCTGGCGCTGAAGGTCGCGTCGGACGGCGCACTGACACCGTTGGGATACGTCATCAACTCGGCGGACACTCCCAACGTGGCCGCGACGTTCTCCCGCGAGGCAATAACAGTCGACAACGGCGTCGTCCGGCTCGCCGCCTACGGCCCGTACCAGACCAACGGGTGGCTGCCCTGCGAGAAACAGGTGCGGGGCTATGCGTTCCGGAAGGGCGCCTTCCGTCAGGTGGACGGTCCGACCACCTTCCAGAAGCCATCCAAGAACTTCCACGAGGTCGACTTCCGCAACACCGGCCTCCTCGTGGGCCGTCGGAAGCCCGACGGATTCGGCGAGTCGGTTTACTGCGTGCCGATGGCGAATGGGGCCGGCGAAGTCAACATGTACAACAACAGCGATGACCCCAGCAAGGGCACGACCCACTACACAGTCACGATCGGCGCCGTGTCCTTCGTCAACGCCAGCGACGGTGAAGCGACGTTCGCCATCCTCACGTTGCGGTCCCCTAGTGGCGAGACGTCGCAGACCCTGCAATCCTTCCGGCAGGATGGTGACTACCCGCTCGGCTCGGAGGTTCTCCGGTCGGGCGTCAACGGAGTCACCCGTATTGAGAAGGCGGAAGTCAGCGAAGGCATCGTGCAGGTAACGGTCACGACCACAAGCGGAAAACAGGTGTGGTCGTACCGTCCCTTTGTCGCAGATCGGAGCTGGCAACGAGTCAGCTCATAGCTGCCCCAGAAAGTGCCGGGCCCGCCCGAGCAGACCAGGTCCGGACCGACCTCGTTGACCACGATCAGGTCGGCCCTCTTGCGGGCGAGTTTCGCCCTACCGTTGGCCTCGGCATCCCCGGTCTCG
>NZ_JBEYSL010000011.1:0-28127 GCF_040642735.1 Micromonospora sp. NPDC047753
GAGCGGCCCGATCGGGACCAGCTCCCGGTAGTCCCGGTTGCCGACGCCCGACTGTTCAGCGGGCGAACACCGCCCGGCGGCCGGCGGTCTCGCCGTCCGGCGACGGCGCCCCGTAGGTGACGGAGACCCCCCGCTCCTGCGCGGCCCGAATGATGCCCGGCATGGCGCGTTCGGCAAGGGCGGCGATCGTGAACGCCGGGTTCACCGTGAGCGCACCGGGGACCGCCGATCCGTCGGTGACGAAGATTCCGGGGTGTCCGCGCAGCTCGTGCCGGTCGTCCAGCGCCGAGGTGGCCGGGTCGTCGCCGATCCGGCAGGACGCCAACGGGTGCACCGTGTACGCGCCGACCAGGTCGTTCGTCCACGGCTCAACCCGGGCCAGCCCGTCGCGTTCCAGGATGTCCTTGATGTCGGCGTCGGCAAGCGACCAGCCCCGCCGGGTGTTCGCGGTGGGCCGGTAGCTCAGCGGACCGTGCCCCAGCATCTGCTGCGAGAAGCGGTGCGCGTTGCCGGTCTCCGGCGGTGGTCCGAAGACGCCCTCGTTGTCGTCCTCGGACATGATGAAGATCGTCAGCCAGGACCGCCAGCGGCGCAGCATCTCCTTCTTGTCCACCCCGAACCAGGTCGGGCCGCTGGCGTCGGGTGCCTGCGCCAGGATGGTGCCCAGCCCCGGCGGGAAGTAGAGCTGCTCCAGTGAGTAGCGCTCGAACTCGGGCAGGTTGCCGTCGAGCCGGTCCCAACTGGCCACCGTCGGGCCGCGCCCGATCTGGTACGCCTCATAGGCTCGCCCGTCCGGTCGGGACAGCCCGAGCACGTCTCGGATCCGGTCCTCGTCGAAGACGGCGGTGTTCAGTCGCTCCCCGTTGCCGGAGAAGTAGCGCCCCACCGCGTGCGGCATGGTGCCCAGCCCGGGTTCCGACCGTTGCAGGATCACCGGTGTGGCACCGGCACCCGCCGCGACGATGACGAGCTTCGCGTCGATCGCACCTTCGTCGTGCAGGATCCGGTAGTCCTCGCCGTCCACGATCCGGTAGTGCACCCGGTAGCCGCCGTCGTCGTTACGGGAGATCTGCTGCACCTCGTGCAGCGGCCGGATCTCCGCGCCGTGGGCGAGCGCGGCCGGCAGGTAGTTCAGCAGCAGCGATCGCTTGGCGTCGAACCGGCAGCCGGACATCATCCAGTTGCAGTTGGTGCACATGTCCACGTCGACGGCGGACGGCGCCGGGTTGGCGGTGCGCCCGGCGTGCCGACAGGCCGCGCCGAACAGGCCACCGGCGTACGGGATCTTGTCCCAGGTCTGCCGGGTGATCGGCAGTGCCTCGGCGACCCGGTCGTACCAGGGTTCGAGGGCGTCCCGGCTGATCGAGCTGGGCCACATCCGGCGGCCGATGCTGCCGCGTCGCTCGAAGACGAAGCGCGGCGCGCGCGGCATGGTGGCGAAGTAGACAACGCTTCCGCCGCCGACACAGTTGCCGCCGAGCACACTCATGCCGTCGCCGACCACGAAGTCGAAGACCCGGGTGTACGACGAGCCGAGCAGGAAGTCGTGGTCGAACTCCTCGCCGCGCAGCCACGGACCGCGCTCCAGGACGGTCACGCGGGCACCGCCCGCGGCGAGGTGGTACGCGGGGATCGCCCCGCCGAAGCCGCTGCCGATGATGAGAACGTCGGTCGATTCGATGCTGGTCATGCGGGGCTGCCCGTCGCCGTCGTGTCGGGGTGGAGGTCGGCCAGTTGCCGGCCGTAGGAGAAGGACTCGAACCGCCAGATGCCGTCGGCCTGAGGCTGTTCGTAGCCGATGGTGAGCAGACCCGGGTGGCCGGCGGCCAGCGCGGCGGGCGTGCTGAGGTGGGCGGCGCTGTCGAAGGCCATGTTGCTGAACAGGGCCAGGCCCACCCACATCTGCTTTTCCGGGTGATCCGGTTGGGTGAGGTCGGCGACCAGGGCGGTGCGGTGGTCGAACGGCAGCGCCACGAACGGCGGCACCGTCGGGTCCAGCGTCAGGTCGCGGCCGGCGGCGTACTCCCGTGCGTGGTCGTTGAGGGAGAACACCAGGGAGTCCAGCCCTTCGGCCAGACCGCCGGCCGGGTTCTCGAGAAGCTCGACCGCACCGGCCGCCACCGCACCACCGCCGGCTGACACCCCGGCCACGCTGCGGTCCCCGGGAAACCGTTTCTCGCCGGGAATGATGGTGTCCGCGAACGCCTCTAGCACGAGCGTCCGATCCGGATTGCGCTCGGATTCGTCGGGCTGCACCGCATCGCCTCCTGTCCGTGGTCGGCGCGCCGGTACGGGTCGTCCGCCTGGCGGACGCGCGACCGGAGGAGGTGCCCGCCGGGCCGGTCAAAGCCGTGGCCGTCGTGCCGGACCCGCGGCGGTGACCCACCGGACACCGCTCACGGATCGCTTTCCCACATCGTGACGGCAGCACGACAGGGACCGCATCTTCGTCGTTGCGCTCGCACGGAACCCCCGAATCTGGAGAAAACCCCCAGGTTCTGTGGAGGGCTTCTCCGGTCGTGCGCTGGACCGGTCGGCCCCACTCCAGGCGACCGCCGCCCGCTGATACTGACCGGGAACACGACGACGGATGGAGGACGGAGATGGTCGCCGCGCGGGTAGCGTCCTCAATGGTGCGTCGGCAGGTCAGGTACGTGTCCCCGGTTTCGCCCGGGTCGGCCAACGGGCTGGTCGCCGAGGTGTACGCGCAGGTGGCCGACGAGATGCGACTCGTGGTGCCGCCCGCGTTGATGCACTCTCCGGCACCGGACGTGCTGGCCGCGTACTGGGCGCTGACACGGGAACCCCTGGTCACGGTGGGGCCGGTGGACCGGGCCACCAAGGAGGCGGTCGCCGCGGCGGTGTCGGTGGCCAACACCTGCCCGTACTGCGCGGACATGCACACCGTCGGCATGTACGACCTGTCCGGCGAGCACGCCGCCGAGGCGGTCGCCGGCGACCGGATGCAGGACATCACCGAGCCGGAGCTGCGCGTCGCGGCGGCGTGGGCGCGTACCGCACACCAGTCCGACGACGCCGCGCCGCCGCCTGCCGGGCTGTCCCCGGCAGACCGCGCGGAACTGATCGGGGTGGTCGTCGCCTTTCATTACCTGACCCGCATGGTGAACGTGTTCCTGGCGAACTTCCTGCTGCCGCCGGGCCTTGCTCCGTGGTCCCGTCGCCGACTCAAGCAGGGGATCAGCCGGGTCCTGCGTCCCACCCTGCGGGAGCCGCGCGAGCCGGGCCGGGCCTCGGCGTCGAAGATCCCGTCGGCGCCGGGGTTGACGTCGGGCGGCGACAGGTAGCTCCAGGTCACCTTCCCCGCCGGGTCCAGCACCACGAGCGCGCGTGCCGCCTCACCGTTGCGCATGTACGCGCCGTAGCTGCGGGCCACCTCGCCCTTGGGCTCGAAGTCGGACAGCAGGGGGAACTCGATGCCCCGGCTCTCCGCGAACGCCCGGTGTGACCAGATGCTGTCCACCGACAGGCCGAGCACCACCGCCTGGTACTGGGCGAAGACGGGTGCCGCCGACTGGTAGAGCGACATCTGGTCACCGCAGACCGGGCTCCAGTCGGCGGGGTAGAAGGCGAGCACTACCGGCCGGCCACGGAACTGCTCGGGCCCCAGCAGGGCCCCGTCCGGGGTGGCCGGCAGGGTGAAGCCGGGTGCGGTGCGCCCCGGTTGGATCAGCCCGTTCGGATCACTCATGCCACCAGCCTGCTCCCGGGGTGGGTGAGACGGGCTCACCCACCCCGGGTGGTTCCCCGCCCGTTCAGCGTCCGCTGAGCGGGCGCCCGCGCCCGCTCAGCGCAGCACCGGGGCGACCGCGATGTGGTTCTGCACCTCCCGGATGCCCGGTGCGGACCAGGCCACCTGCTCGACCTCGGCCCGTTCGGGCATCGAGTGCACCAACCCGGCGAGGATCGCGGTGTCGCCGTGCACCCGGACGCTGATCCGTTCGGCCTCGGTCGCTCCGGCCCGGGCGAGGGCGTCGACGATCCGGTCGGCCAGGTTGCGGGCGTCCGGCGCGCTGGCCGGTCGGACGGTGATGCCGTTGCTCACCCCGCGTACGCCGGTCAGCCGGGCGACCGCGCGTTCGGCCGCCCGGCGTTGGTACTCCCACTCGACGTCGCCGTGCAGCGTCACCCAGCCGGCGGAGACGGTGACCTGGAGCTTCTCGATGGGTACGAACGCGTCCCACTCCAGCCCGTGGCTGGCCGCGGCGGCCAGGTCGCTGTCGTCGCGCTCGGTGCCGTTGGTGAGCTGCACGGCCAGGTCGTTCGCGACGGCCCGGACCGAGGCGACCCGGTGGGTGGCTCGTTCGGCGGCCCACTTCTTGGCGTAGCTGTCCACGCGGCCGGTCAGGGTGACGACGCCCTCGGCGACGGTGACGCCGATCTCGTGCGGCTGCACCCGTGGTTCCCAGGTCAGCTCGTCGAGCACGGCGGACTGGATGTCCTGGTCGGTGCGACTGATCTCCGCGATGGCCATCTGTCCCTCCTCCGCTGTTCCGATGGCGGACCGGGTGCTGGCCGCGGCCGGAGGTCCGCCGTGCTGCGATCCTGCCGCCGCCCCGGGTGAGCCGCCCTCGCCCGGACCGGGTGACGGAGGGGTCCGACCTGGGCGGGGCGAGTGGGGGAGCGCGTCGAACATCGATGATGGGAGCGCTTCCAAAGCGAGCTGCTTTCGGTTACGGTAATCGCATTCCTCGATTGCGGGAGCCGTCGCGTCGGGTGGTGGAGTCAGGGCAGCTCTACCCGTCTCGTCGTCGTGCTCGTCCCCCGGGCCACGGCGGCAGTCAGGTGATCAACCCCGTCCCCCGGGGCCCGATCCCGAGAGGAACCGCCCTTGCGCAGATCAGTCCGGCGACCTCCACCGGCGCCGACGTCCACTTCGGCCTGCCACCGACCGGCAGCCTCGGAGTACCGCGCCGACAACCACCCAGACCTGCCGTCGTGACGGGCGCGAGCCACTGAGCGGGTGATCCGGACGGGACCCCGGATCACCACCGATGCACCGGTCCGCCGGGCCGCCTGAGGGGTCCGGCACCCGGCGGACCGGGTTCCACCCGAGCGGGCGGATGACAGCGGGCCCCGCCCGACCGGGGTCGAGCGGGGCCGATGGTGGTGCTGTCGGTCAGACGGCGGGGGAGTTGGGGCGGTCGACGTCGACGAACTCCACGTCGTCGACCGTGTCGTCCCGGCTGCCGGCGGCCCGCGCGGCGGAGCCGACGGCCCACCCGACCGCCGCGCCGACGAGCGCGGCGCCGATCAGGAGCGTCCAGGGCAGTGCCGGCTGGCGGCCGGCGAGCGCGTCGAAGGCCAGCGAGGCGCGGCGTCGCGCCTCCTCGGCGGCGGAGCCCACCAGGTCACCCGCCCCGTCGGCGAGGTCGCTGCTGTTCTGGCGGGCCGATCGGGCGGTGTCCCGCACACTGTCACCGGCGTAGCTGACCGCTGAGAGCAGGTGCTCCCATGCCTGGTCCGCGATCCGCTCCGGCTTGCTGCGGCGGTCCAGCAGGTTGGTTCCGAACATCGTGGTTACCTCCTCAGGTGCCGAAGCCGCCGGCCACTTCGGACTTCGGCGTCTTTCCAGCGCGTCACGGTGTCGCCTACCCCGCAGTGCCCCGGGTCAGCCGGACGCAAACCCCGAGCTGCACGCAGCACCGGTAGCCCGGCGCGCCGGGAACCTGCGCGCCACCGAATCAGCGCACCACTGACACGGCGACACCTCGGGCGAAGTCGTCGTCATCGTCGTCATCGTCGCCTCCCCCGCCGAAACCGCAGGCCAGGACGAGGGCGAGCAGAACACCGACGCCGGCCAGCCCGGCAAGTCGCTTGATCATCGAAGATCCTCTCCGTAGCGGTGGTGTCCAGGCCGATGCTAGGGCGCGTCGGCAACCGGGGGGCGCGGGCCGCGCCGGCCGACGGTGGGCGACACGCCGACGGCACACGGGGCGGGCGTACGTCATGGGCCGCATGTCGGGCGCGCCGGTTCCGGACCGCTACCCTGGTTCGGCGGCGGGCCGGTCCCGACTGATCGCCGATGGTCAGATAACGAAAAGTCTTGAGTAATCAGATACTGAAAAGTACGGATATGGGTGGCTTTGTGGGCCCGGATCCGTGAATTGCTCATCCCGAGGGGTGGCGACCGAGGCCGTCAGAGGAATACTCTCGGTCGCGGCCCGCGTACTGATGAGGCGCCCGGGGGACGGGCGGGTGGAGGTGCTCGCGTGAGCCTGTCGATCGTGAAGTCGGTTCTGTCCGGTGGTGTCGTGGAGATCGCCCCGCGGGGTGAGATCGACGTCGACACAGCGTACGAGGTGCGCGAAGCGATCGCAGAGGTGCTGGCCAAGGGCCGCCCGCTGCGCATCGAACTCAACATGAGGTTGGTCACCTTCATCGACTCGGTCGGCATCAGCGCCATGGTCGCCGGCTTCCAGACGGCCGAGGTCAGCGACGTCAAGCTGGTGGTGACCCAGCCGAGCCGGTTCGTGCACCGGCAGCTCTGGGTGACCGGCCTGCTCGGCCTCTTCGGTGCCCCGGAGCCCTACTTCGCTGGCGCTGCCACCCCCGAGGTGCTGCCCGGCGCCTGAGCGCGCCGGGTCTCCCCGTCAGGGTTGCTCGTCCAGACCGGTCAGGTCGATGTCGGTCGCCTCGGTGACCGCTCGGATGGCCGTCACCGACGCGTACCCGGCGGCCAGCAACGCCACGTCCGTGCCCGGCTGTGCGGCCTGCCCCGGCTCCTCCAGCGAGGTACGGACGAACCCGTGGCCGGATTCGGCCACCGTCATCTGCACCTGGCCGAAGCTGGCCAGGGTGCCGCGCCGCACCCCACGCAACTGCCCGTGCGGCAGGTCCGGGGTGTTCACGTTGAGCACGCTCTCCATGGGCGCGGAGGTCAGACGGGGGAGCAGGTCCAGGGCGACCCGCGCGGCGGTGCCCCAGTGCCGCTCGGCGTCGCGTATCCGGGCTGCGGCATCCACTGCGGCGCCACCGCTCGCGGCCGTCGCCTCGCCGACGGAGAGCACGTCCAGGGAGACCGCCATCGCCCGGCAGCCGTTGCTGGCGGCAGTGAACGCGGCGCCCACGGTCCCGGAGTGCAGCACCGCCCGGCCGGCGTTGGCGCCCCGGTTGACGCCGGAGAGCACCACCGACGGCGGTGGTCCGAACGCCCCGTGCAGGGCGATCAGCGTGATGAAGCCCGGCGACCCGGCGACCCCGTACGTCGGCACCCCCGGCAGGTCCGGCAGCGGATGGTCGTTCACGACGACCCGTCCGTCGCGCTCCACGGCGCTCATCGCGGCACTGGTGCCGCTCGCCTCCTCCATCGGTGCGGCCACGACGACGTCCAGGCCCCGCTGCCTGGCTGCCCAGGCCAGCGCCTGGATGCCCGGCGCGGCGACCCCGTCGTCGTTGGTGATCAACACCCGCAGGGTCATCGCTCGACCACCCGGCCGGCCAACTCGTCCGGGGTGGTCCGCTCCTGTTGACGGCTGTCCGCCGGCACCAGCCGGACCCGGTCCACCAGGCCGGTGATCGAGTCCAGCCGCCCGGTGCCCAGGCCGTGCCGGGTCACGTTCAGGGCGCCAGCGGCGGCGCCGGTGCGAATGGCGGTCCGAATGTCGCCGCCCCTGGCCACGACGGCGGCCACTCCGGCCGTCATCGAGTCGCCCGCGCCGCGTGGGTCGGCGGCCTCCAGCCGGGGCATCTCGACCTGGAACAGCTCCCCGTCGATGAGCGCCAACGCCGGCTGGTCGGCGCGGCTCACCACCACGGTCTCGGCGCCGCCCGCGTGCAACTCGTACATGGCCCGGGTCAGCTCCTCGGTGTCGTCGCTGCGGGCGCGGCCGTCGCGGATCAACTCCTCGTGACTGACCTTGAGGAAGAACACCCCGCTCTCCAGCACCGAAGCGAGGTGATCGCCGGAGAGGTCGACCACCACCCGAGCACCGTTCGCGCCGAGGTCGGCGGCGAAGCGTCGGTACAGGTCGGCCGGTACGAGCCACGGTTCGTTCGGCCCACTGAGGATGCTCACCGAGGCCCGCAGGCCCTCGCCGAGGGCGAGGTTGTACAGCTCGTCGATCTCGTGCCGGCTCAGCGGCTGTCCGGGCACGTCGGCGATCTCCTGCCGGGAGCCGTCGCGGCGATCGTGCACGTACCCGCCGCTGCCGGAGTCACGGACCACCACCTTGAGGTCCACACCCTCGCTGACCAGCAGTGGCTCCAGCACCTGGCCGATCTCACCGCCGAGGGCGGCGCAGAGCACCACGTGGACTCCGAGGGAGAGCACCATCCGGGCCTGCCAGACGCCCTGCCCGCCGGGGTGCAGGTGCAGCTCGGGGTGGTCGTTGGGCTGGTCCACCATCACCGTCAGCTGTGGGGTGGGCGCGAAGACCATCACGTGCCCACTCATCGGTCGTCGCCGTTCATGCTGGCCGCCCTCCGGCACCTTCGGGATATTTCGTACTAACCGACCTTAATGGCGCAGGTGGTGGCAGGTCGTCGCATCAGCCCGGTCCGGCGCGGCGCTGAGGGTCAGTGGGGCGTTGCCAGCCAGACATAGGTACGGGACGATCGGGCGACCAGACGACGGCGGGAGACGGTGTGCTCAGCAGCGATACCTTCAGCTACACCGTCCAGGCCCGGTGCTCACCCGCCGAGGCGGCAGCGTTGCTCAGCGACCTGACCCGGCAGGGCGAGCTGCATCCGCTGATCGTGCGGGTTCGCCGGGTACCGCCCCGGCCCGGCGCCCATGCGAGCTACACGATCAACGACCGGTTGGCGGCCGGTCCGCTGCGCTTCCGGACCACCTACCACGCGGACGTGCTGATCAGCGAGGCCGACGAGATCGTCATGGTGGCCCGCCAGTGGCCGGCCACCACGGTGCGAAACCACACTCGACTACGCGCCGAGCCGGACGGCCTGACCCGCGTCGACGTCGAGATCACCCTGACCGCGCCGAGGCCCCTGTTCCGCTACGCGTTCCGCCAGGCCCAGGCCGCTCACCTCGCCCTGGCCACCCGGCTGGGCGCCGCCCTGGACCGCACCACCAACACCCCGCCCCCCAACCCCTGACCCACCCCGCCCCGTGGCCGACCCCGTGCGGCGCCCCTCGGCGCGCCGATCTTGCACTTTCGGCTGTCGATATCAGTGGGATGAAGCCATATGTCGGCGCAGCAAGTGCAAGATCGCGGGCGCGTAGGGCGGGCGCGTAGGGCGGGCGCGTCGGGCGGGCTGGGCGGGGTGTGGGGGCGTTAGATCGGGGTTGGCGTGCTGTTGCGGGTCGGGCGGGTGGTGGGACGTCGGCCCCACGGCTTGTAGGTGGAGAGCACTGTCGCGATGACCATCAGGCTGGTCGACACCGCCGGCGCGATGACCAGGTCAGCGCGATCGCGGGCGGGCAGGGCGGCGCCGACCGCTCCGGCGTGACGCAGATTCGGGGTGAGCAGGAACAGCACCAGCCCGACCATCACCGTGGTGAGCACGAGCTTGACCAGCACCCAGCGGTGGCGCAGCAGGCCCCATGGGGTGAGCAGCGAGCTGGCGACTCCGATCAGCCAGACCAGGACGCTCAGCGGCGCGAACAGCACCGTGCCGACCAGGGCCGTGACCGGATAGACCACCGCCGGGTCGGCGCCCCGCTGCACGGCGACGCCGAGGGTGAGCAGCACCAGGTCGGCACCGAGCCAGCCGAGCGAGGTGACGAGGTGCAGGGTGAGCAGCGCCTTGCGGGTGGTGGGTCGGATCCGAGGCATACCGCGATGCTGCCCGCCGGCCACGGCCGGGTCGTCCGACGAGCGACGACATCAGGGGTACGCCCGGTGACGTAGCCCGGCCCCGGACGCACGTGATGCCTGTGAGCCATCAGCGGCTCACAGGCATCACGACGCGTGGGTCAGTAGACCGACAGGTGTACGTGGTTGGTGTGGTCGCTGGACGGGTCGCCGCCCGCCCCGCTGTACGACTTCCACCCGCTGCTGGGCAGCCAGATCTGCCTGTACCAGATCACGTAGAGCACGGCGAGCCGGTCCGCGTTGCGGATGAAGTACGCGGCCAGGTTGTTGCCGTACGTCTTGTCGCCGCCGGTGGCGTCGCCGCCGAAGCCGTTCTTCTGCGCCGCGAAGTCGCAGGCCCGGCCCTTCGGGTGTTCACCCGAGCCGCTGGGGCGGTGGCACGAGACGTACCGGGTGAATCCCGCGGCCTTGGCCTGGTTGAGCGCGTGCAGGGTGCGCGGGGTGATGCAGCCGTTGGCCGGCGTGGGGTCGTTGACGCTGCACGACTCGGAGGGCCAGGAGCCGTCGGAGTTGCGTGGTGCGGCCTTCGCGTTGGCGCTGGAGGTGCCGCGGTTGGAGCCGGCGTCGGCGGTGGTCTGCGGCTTGGGCGTGGTGGCCACGGTCAGGGCCCGTTCGGCCTGCTCCTTGCGCTTGGCCATCACCGCGACCTGCTTGCGCTGTTCGTTGATCTCGCCGTCCAGGGCGACCCGGGTGCGGTTGGCCTTGTCCTTGGTGTCCAGCAGGTCGCGCAGCACCCGGTCCTCGTTGGCCGCCACCGCGTCCAGCGCGGCCGCCCGGTCCATGAAGCCTTCCGGGGTGTTGCTGTTGAGCAGCGCCGACACCGCACCGAGCCGGCCGGTGCGGTAGGCGACCTCGGCGATCTCGCCGACCTTGCCGTTGCGCTGGTCGATCTCGACCTCGATGGTCTTCAACTGGGTGCCGAGCTGCTTCTGTCGTTGCACTGAGGTGTCCAGGGCGCGCTTCGCGTCCAGGTAGCCCTTGCTGGCCGCATCGAGCTGGGCCCGCAACGCCGGGGTGCCGCCCTCCTCGTCGGAGTCGGGTGCGGCGGCCCGCAGGCCGGTCGGGGGTGCGGCCGAGGCGGTGCCGGCCGGAAGCGCGACGCCGAGGGCGAACATCGCGACGATCAGGGCCGCCAGTCGGGCGGCGGGTGGTCGTGCTGGTGCCACTGCGCATGTCCTTCCGTCAGCCGCCGACCGGGTTAGCTGACGGGTTCGGGACGGAAGATCCCTACCGCTGACGCGGATACACCCCAGGAACATGGTTCCCCGGTTCGCCCAGTTGGGCGATTAGGCGGCGACCGCCACCGGCGCCGGGAGGGCGCCGCCTGGTGACGGCCGGGACCGAGCCTACCGGTGCGGGTGGGGCCGCTGCAGCCGATGTGACGGACGGTGCGTGCGTCACCACGGAAGTCTACGAATCGGTCACCATTCGATGGAGCCGCAGGCTCCAGAAGCGGCGCCGGGCTCGATCTGCAAGGTCGCGTGTTCGATGCGGAAGTCGTCGTGCAGGGCCGCACGTGCCGCGGTGAGGACCGCGCCGACCTCCGCGCCCGGTGCCATGGTCAGGTGGGCGGAGGCCACCTCCATGCCCGAGGTGAGCGTCCAGACGTGCAGGTCGTGCACCTCGACGACACCGGGGACGGCGGCGAGCCGGTCGTGCACGGCGGTCACCTGGAGGTGCTCCGGGGCGGCCTGCACCAGGATGCGGATGGCGGCGCGGGCCAGCCGCCAGGTGCGCGGCAGGATGAACACGCCGATGGCGACCGCGACCAGAGGGTCGGCCCACCACCAGTCCGTGACGGTGATGAGCAGCGCCGCGCCGATGACGCCGACCGAGCCGAGCAGGTCACCGAGCACCTCGAGGTAGGCGCCCTGGAGGTTGATGCTCTCCTTGGCTCCGGCGCGCAGCAGCGCGAACGCGGCGATGTTCGCGAGCAGGCCGAGCACGGCCACCACGAGCATCGGGCCGGCGATGACCTCATGCGGGTCACCGAAGCGGCGGATCGCCTCGACCACCACGTAGATCGCGACGCCGGAGAGCAGGACGGCGTTGGCCAGCGCGGCGAGCACCTCGAGCCGGTAGAGCCCGAAGGTGCGCTGCGGGTCGACGGTGGCCCGCCGGGTCGCCGTGATGGCGGCGAGCGCCATCCCGATGCCGAGCACGTCGGTGAACATGTGCCCGGCGTCGGAGAGCAGGGCGAGCGAGCCGGTGTGCAGTGCGACCACCGCTTCGACCAGCATCAGGGTGGCGAGCAACCCGAAGGCCGCCCAGAGCCGACCTCGGTGCTGGTGTGCGGCATTGGCGACGGACCCATGGTGGTGGTCATGACCTGCGCCCACGAGAACCACCTTCCGCCGCTGGTCGGGACCCGGTCAAATGTATGTTCACATCGCTATGTATGCAAGTGTACGGGCAGGGCGTTCCGCCGGCGGCAGTCCGCACACGTCAGCCGGTCGGGTCGATGGTGGTGAGACGCTGGGTGGCCCGGGAGAGCGCCACATACAGGGTGCGCACCCCGGCGCCCGGATCCGCCCGGATCTCGCTCGGGGCGACCAGCACCACCCCGTCGTACTCCATGCCCTTGGCCTCCAGGCTGGTCACCACCTGCAACCTGGGCGCGCCGAGCGCGCCCAGCCAACCGGCGACCTCGTCCCGGCGGGGGACCGGCGTGATCACCCCGACCGTGCCCTCCACCTCGGCCAGCAGGCCGGCGGCGGCCTCCACGGTCGCGGTCTCCAAGCCCGTCGCGGGCACCACCAGCTCCACCGGCTCGACCCCGGTGGAGCGGACGGCGGTCGGCAGCGGCAGGTCCGGGTAGAGCCGCCGGATCTCCGCCGCCGCCACCGCGAAGATCTCCGCCGAGTTGCGGTAGTTGGTGGTGAGCGTGAAGTCGTGTCGCTTACGCCGGCCCAGCGCCTGGTCGCGGGCCCGGGTCAGCTCCTCCGGGTCGCCGGTCCACGCGGTCTGCGCGGGGTCGCCCACCACGGTCCAGGAGGCCAGTCGGCCGCGTCGACCGATCATCCGCCACTGCATCGGTGAGACGTCCTGTGCCTCGTCCACCACCACGTGCGCGTAGTCCCGGTAGTCCTCCGGGCGCTCCCGGGCCGCCGCGCGGGCGGCCCGTTGCCGTTCACCGAGGGTGCTCAGCTCACGGACGCCGCCGGCGAGCTGGAACGGGTCGCGTCGCGCGCGGGCCGGCTGCGCGGGCTTGCCGAGCAGCGCGTCCAACTCGTCCAGCAGTGCCACGTCGGCGATGGTCAGCCCGGCCGAGTCCAGGTTCCGGTACGCGGCGTTGAGCAGCCGGATCTCCGCCGAGGAGAGGATCCCCCCGGCGTACCGGCGCAGCCGGTCCGGCTGCGCCAGCCAGCCGAGCACGTGCCGGGGGTGCAGCCGAGGCCACCACGCCTTGAGGAACTCCCGGAACTCCGACCGCTCGGCGATCTCCGCCTCGAAGGCCGGTTGCTCCGGCAGCCGACCGCTGCTCAGCTCACGGGCCTGCGCCCAGAGCGCGGCGAACACCCCGTCGAAACCGGCCCGGCGCACCTCGTTGCGCCGTGCCCCGCGTTGCAGCGCACGGTCCCGGACCCGGTCCAGCGCGACCCGGTCCAACCGCAGCAGCGTGCCCCGGTAGAGCAGCCGCAGCTCACCCGGGCCGCCCGGCACCGCGTCGCGGGCCGCCCGCTCCAGCACCCGACGCATCCGCAGCGAGCCCTTCACCGCCGCCACCTCGGGCGGGTCGGGGCGGGTGGCCGTCATCCCCGGGAAGAGGGTGCCCAGCGAGTGCAGGGTCGCGGTGTCCTCACCGAGCGACGGCAGTACGGAGCCGATGTACTCGACGAACACCGACGACGGGCCGACCACCAGGATGCCGCCGCCGGCGTAGCGGCTGCGGTCGGAGTAGAGCAGGAACGCGGCCCGGTGCAGGGCGACAGCGGTCTTGCCGGTGCCGGGGCCGCCCGCGACGATCGTCACCCCGGAGCCGGGCGAGCGGATCGCCTCGTCCTGCTCCCGCTGGATGGTCGCCACGATGTCCCGCATGCCCCGGCCGGTGGCCTTGGACAGGGTGGCCAGCAACGCGCCGTCACCGACGACCGTCATCCCCTCGGGGGCGGCGGTCGGGTCCAGCAACTCGTCCTCGATCCGGGTCACCCGCTCGGCGCGGGACTGGATCGTGCGCCGCCGCACCACGTCCAGCGCTTGCGCCGGGGTGGCCTGGTAGAAGGCGGCGGCGGCCGGCGCGCGCCAGTCGACGACAAGCGTGACGGCGTTCTCGTCGCGGATCCCCAGTCGCCCGACGTGCAGCACCTGACGGTCGCGCAGGTCCAGTCGGCCGAAGACCAGCCCCTCGTGCTCGGCGTCCAGGGTGTGCCGCCGCTGCGCGGCGTGGAAGACCATCGCGTCGCGCTCGACCAGTGCGCCGTGCGTGCCCACCCGGGCCATCCGGTAGCCGTCACGCTCGGCGCGTACGGCCGACTGCCGCAGCTCGGCCAGTCGGGCGTACACCCGGTCGAGGTGTCGTTGCTCGACGGCGATCTCCTGCTCCAGGCCGGTCTGGTCGGTCAACGCACGCTCCTTCAGAGGTCGCCGGCAGGCGGCGGAAACCGCGCGGGCCAACGGAGAAGAGTACGGCCCCGGAGCGGACCCGCCGCGCCCGAGGTGCGCGAACGTGCTCAGGCACCCGTCTCGGCGGGGGCCGCGCCACGGTGGGCCGGCGGTGACGCGCCGAGGTGGGCCGGCGACGATTCGGCGATCGCCCGTCGTACGACGCCGGTGAGCGCGGCGTTCACCTCGTCCGGGCGTTCCATCATCAGCATGTGCCCGGCACCTGGGCAGACGGTCAGCTCGGTGGCCGGCAGAGCCGCCGCGATCGACTCGGCGCACGGCGGTGGGGTCAGCCGGTCCCGGTCGCCGACCAGGGCGGCGGCCGGCAGGTGGGCCAACGCGGCGAGGGTGTCCAGGCGGTGCTGGGTGCCGATGGAGGCGCGGAACCCGCCGATCGAACGCAGCGAGGCCCGGGCCACCGCCGACGTCACCAGGCGGATGTCGGCCGGCTCGCAGCGGTCACCGAAGAGCATCCACCGGATGCTCGGTCGCAGCGCGTTCAGCAGTGCCCGGGGAGCACGCCACGAGCCACACCGGGCCAGCACACCGGCGCCGGTCGTCTCGGCCAGCCGGATCAACCGGGCGATCCGCGGCGAGAGCCCGTAGACGGTGTGCGTGTGCCCCTCGGCGGTGGTCGAGACGAAGACCAGGCCGGCGGTACGGGCGGCGAAGTGCGCGGGGTGGCGGTGGGCGTACTCCATGATCGTCATGCCGCCCATCGAGTGCCCGACCAGCACCACCGGGCCGCTCGGGGCGACCGCGTCGATGACCGCGGCCAGGTCGTCACCCAACTGGGCCAGGGTGGCCGTGGGCAGCGCCATGCAGCTGGACCGGCCGTGCCCCCGCGCGTCGTAGGCGACCACCCGCACCGCATCGCCGAACTGCGGCGCGGTGAGCGCCTCGACCTGCCGGTGCCAGGCGCGCCGGTCCAGCGTCCAGCCGTGCAGCAGGATGGCGGTGACCTGGGCGTCCGTCGGACCCGTCGCCTCGACGTTGAGCCGTACACCGTCCGGCAGGCCGACCTCGAACCGCTCCGGCATCGCCACCTCCCCAGGGCCGCCAGTATCACCAGCACCGGGATACCCGGCGGTAACACCGGCTACCCGCCATGACACCACGCCAATCGCGCCGTGGCGAACATTCCCGACCTCGCCCGTGCCGGACGGCGGCGGGCCAAGCTGGACGGCATGGGGTCGTCGGGAGCGCCCATGGGTGCGACGTCGGGGCAGGGGCGGCAGGCCGGCGGTACGCCCCGCGCCGCCCTGGCCGACCTGCTCGCCGGCAATCGGCGGTTCGTCAGCGGCCAGCCGGTGCACGGACACGACGTCACGGCAGCCGCCGCGGCCTCCGGCGACCAGCAGCCGTACGCGGTGGTGCTGGGCTGCATCGACTCCCGGGTGCCGTTGGAGGCGATCTTCGACCAGACCTTCGGCGCGATCTGCGTGATCCGAACCGGTGGGCACGTGCTCGATCGCGCGGTCTGCGGCTCGATCGAGTACGTGGTCGGCCAGCTCGGCGTACCGCTGGTGATGGTCCTCGGCCACGAGCGGTGTGGCGCGGTGCAGGCCACGGTGGAGGCGCTGCGCATCGGCCAGCGTCCCGGCGGGTCGCTGGCGCACCTGGTGGACGAGATCGCGCCGGCGGTCACCGAGGCGGGGATCGATGATCCGGCGGTCCTGCCGCTGGCGATCCGCCGGCACGTCCGGCGTACGGTGCGCACCCTGCGCCAGGACGATCTGCTGGCCGGGCCGGTGGCCGCCGGCCGGGTGGCCGTGGTCGGCGGCCTCTACGACCTGGCCACCGGCGAGGTCGCCCTGCTCGATCCAGGCTGACCCGCCCTGGCCCGAGTGACCGTCCCCGCCGCCGCCCGAAGCCGATCCACGCACGCGAAACCGCCCGCCGGGAACTCCCGGCGGGCGGTTTCGTTGGAGCGGTGGGGGAGGGCTCAGCCCTCGAAGACGCCGGCCGCGACCAGGCGCTTCTCGGTGGCCTCCCAGCCGTCACCCGGGTGGGTGGCAGCCAGGTTGTTGATCTCCGCCCGGATCTTGGCGGCGTGGCCGGCGGCGGCCAGAACGCGGATCTCCTCGACGAAGGCGTCGGAGTCCGTGCGCAGGTGCGCGGTCTTGCCGTTGGTCAGGTTCCGCACGTAGGCGTGCTTGCCGCCGTTGAGCGGGATGAGGTACTTGAACTCGCCCAGCACGCTGAGGGCGCCACCCTGGCCAGCCTGGCCGGCCCGGACTGACGCGCGCGCGGTCTTAGAGGTGTTGCTCGCCACGGAGGTACTCCTTGCAAGACGTACGGGAGGACTAGACGTCCGGGGGCTGTGTGCGGGTCGTACGTGACTCGGCCCGCGAAGGTGTAACGCGGCATAAGCCGCCGGTGGAACTGTACAGGACCACGACATCATGCTGGTCGTCGCGGTGTCCTGAGAGGCAACGGCGACCACCCGTCCGGCTATTCCACCCGGCGTTTTTTCCGATTCCCTGGCGCACCACGCGTCACAGGAGTCATCATGTGTTGCAGCAGCCACCTGGGTGGACGAGGTCGTAGGGGAAGACGCACCTCGCTCTCCGGGAGGTCACCGTGCCAACGCGTGGCGTCGTATACGTCCACTCGACCCCGCTCGCCGTGTGCTCACACGTCGAGTGGGCGATCGCGCGCGTCCTAGCCGCGCCGGTCAACCTGCAGTGGACGGCTCAGCCCGTCGACCCCGGCGCACGCCGGGCCGAGTGCGGGTGGACCGGTCGTCCGGGGACGGGCGCCGAGCTGGCTGCTGCCCTACGGCAGTGGCCCATGATCCGTTTCGAGGTCACCGAGGAGCCGAGTCCCGGCGCCGACGGTGAGCGCTTCATGTACGTGCCAGCCCGTGGCCTGTTCCGGGCGACGGTCGGTGTGGCCGGCGACATCCAGCTCGGCGAGGACCGGCTCCGGGCGCTGATGGCGGCCTCCCGGGCTCCCGAGGCCCTGGCGCACGCCCTCGACAAGGCGCTCGGCACGGCATGGGATGCTGACCTGGAGCCCTACCGGTACGCCGGCGACGGCGCCCCGGTGACCTTGCTCACTCGGGTCGGCTGACTCGGTCGGCGGACCGCTGGCCGTACGCCATCGCGCCGGTGACGACCGGTAAGGTCAAGTTGCCCCGATAAGGGAGAAGCTGGTGGGATGGGCGACGTGTCGAATCGCCCGTGGCGCGCCAGTGTCGCTGTCGCCGCCCTGACCGCCCTGCTCGTCTCCGGCTGCTCAGGTGACCCGGAGCGCCCCACGCCGACGCCCAGCCCCGTCGGGACGTCGGCGGGCCCGAGCGTCCCGCCCGCGCCGCCGGCCAGCGACCCCGCCGGCCGCGCCGCCGCGCTGGTGGCGACGCTGTCCGACGAAGACCTGGTCGGCCAGGTGCTGATGCCGTACGCCTACGGCGACTCGGCGACGAAGGTCTCCGCCGGCTCGGCGGCCGGCAACCAGGCCCTCGCCGGGGTGGACACCCCCGCCGAAATGATCGCCAAGTACCGACTGGGTGGCCTGATCCTGGTCGGCTTCAGCGCCGACGACCCGACCAAGGGCAACCAGGAGACCACGAACGTCGACAACCCCAAGCAGGTGCACGAGCTCACCACCGGGCTGCGTACCGCCGCCGGTCGGCTCGCCGCCGGTTCGGCGCCGCTGCTCATCGGCACCGACCAGGAGTACGGGGTCGTCACCCGCGTGACCGACGGTGTCACGGTGCTGCCCAGCGCCCTCGCGGCCGGCGCGGCCGGTGACCCGAAGCTCACCGAGGCCGCCTGGCGGGCCGCCGGCGCCGAGTTGGCCGCGATGGGCATCAACATCGACTTCGCCCCGGTGGCCGACGTGCTGGCCACCCGCAGCACCGTGATCGGCTCCCGGTCCTACGGCTCCGACCCTAAGCAGGCCGCCGCGCAGGTGGGCGGCGCGGTCCGTGGCCTCCAGGCGGTCGGGGTCGCGGCCACCCTGAAGCACTTCCCCGGGCATGGCCACAGCGCCGACGACTCGCACCAGGACCTTCCGGTGCTGACCCAGTCCGCCGCGGCGTTGCAGAGCGGCGCGTGGCCGCCGTTCACCGCCGGGATGGACGCGGGCGCGATGGCCGTGATGTCCGGTCACCTGGACGCGCGCGCGATCGACCCGGGAACCCCGGCGACGTTCTCGCACAAGCTGCTCACCGACGTCCTGCGCGGCCAACTCGGCTTCAAGGGCGTGGTGATCACCGACGGGATGAACATGCCGCCCGCGATGCGCTGGGCACCCGGCGAGGCGGCGGTCCGGGCGCTCAACGCCGGTAACGACCTCATCCTGATGACCCCGAACGTCGGTCAGGCGTACGACGGGCTGCTCGCCGCGCTGCGCGGGGGGTCGCTGCCCCGGACCCGGCTGGTCGAGGCGGTCACCCGGGTGCTGACGATGAAGTTCCAGCTCGCCGAACTGCCGGCGGCGCAGATGTCCACGCTCAACACCCCGGCACACCGGGCGGCGGCCGACGCGCTGGCCGCTGCCGCCGTCACCGTGCTGCGTGGCGCCTGCGGCGGAGCGGTACGCGGGCCGGTCACCGTCACCTCGTCCGGCGGTCGGAGCGGCACCCGGGCCACCCTCACCGCCGCGTTGACCGCCGCCGGAGTGCAGGTCAAGCCCAGCGGCGGCACTGTCGTGCACCTGGTGGGCTACGGCGACGGCGCCAAGGACCTGAGCCCCGACGCGGCGATCACTGTCGCCATGGACACCCCGTACGTGCTGGCCGACGCGAAGTCACCGAGGCTGTTGGCCACGTACTCGTCCAGCCGGGCATCGATGACCGCCCTGGCCGCTGTGCTCGCCGGCAAGGCCCGGCCGGGCGGCCGGTCCCCGGTCACCGTTCCCGGACTTCCCGCGACGACCTGCGCCAGCAACTGAGCCAACGGGGCCGACCTCAGCCGGCAGCCGTGAGCCCGCGCACCGCGAGCCGGTACGCCGGCAGCACGTCGGTCCGTTCGGTGATCAGGCCCTCGTTGACCGCGAAGACCAGCGTCTGCCCCGCCGACTGAACGGCCAGCGCCCAGTTCCGCGCCGCCTCCTCCTCGGCCAGCGGGCTGGTGGCGAGCCAGGTCATCTCGGTGGCGTCGAGGCCGCCGGCGCGGAGGTCGCGGAACTGCTGGCCGGTGACCGTCTCGCCGGCTCCGGTGGCGAAGCTCTCCAGCGCGGCGCGCGGAGCGGCAGTCGGCGTGTCCGTCGCCCAGATCCGCAGGAACCCGCCGCCGGCCGGCCGGCCGTCCACCTCGCAACGCACTGTGGTGCCGCCGCGCTTGGTGAGCGCCTCGCCGACCAGCTCGGCCAGCTCACCCTTGGGAGGCTCGACAGCCTTCGCCGTCCACCCGTCGGCCAGCGGAAACGTCACCGGTACCGGGCAGGGGGAACCGGCGCCGCCGGTGGTGCCGCCGGACGCCGCCGGGGTCGTCTCGTCGTACCAGGGCTCGCCCGTGGCCTGTGGGGCCGGGTCGCCGGCCGCAGGAGCGGCGGCGTCGTCGCCGCAGCCGGCCAGCAGGCCGAGGATGAGCGCCGCCGACACGGCGACGCGGGTACGAGTGTCCATTGTGGTGATCCCCGTCAGTCGATCTTCAGTCGGCCCATCTAAGCCGCGCGGTCCCTCGACGTCAATCGGGATCGAGTGCCCGCGACGGAAATCCGGTCGCCTGCGCGCCGATCGGTCTGACAGCCTCACCCCATGGGAGCGGCAGCAGGATTCCGGCACGTACGACGGGCGGACGGCACCGTGGTGATCACTCACCACGGCCGGGTCGCCGGCACGCTGCGCGGCGCTCGGGCCGCCGAGTTCCTGGCCGAGGTCGACGACGACCCGCAGCTGGTGATGGCCCGCTGGACCGGCAACTACCGCCACGGCAACGAGCGCACCGCGAAGCAGCACCCTCGCAACCGGGGCTGAACGACGAAAGGGCCCCTCCTCTCGACGAGGAGGGGCCCTTTCGCAGGATCTCAGGGGCGGGCGAAGACCAGTGCCACGTTGTGGCCGCCGAAGCCGAACGCGTTGTTCAACGCGGCAGGGATCTCCATGTGACGGGCCTTGTGCGCGGCGACATCCAGGGTGAGGCCTGGCTCGGGGTCGTCGAGGTTGATCGTCGGAGGGACGACACTGTCGCGGATCGCCAGGATGGTGGCGATCGACTCCAGCGCACCGGCCGCACCGAGCAGGTGACCGGTCATCGACTTCGTCGCGGACAGCACCGGGTGGTCGCCGAGCGCCTTGTGCAGCCCACCGATCTCCAGCATGTCCCCGACCGGGGTCGAGGTGGCGTGCGCGTTGACGTGCACGATGTCCCGCTTCGCCACGTCCGCGTCGGCGATCGCCTTGGCGATGGCCCGGATCGCGCCCTCGCCCTCGGCGTGCGGCTGCACGATGTCGTACGCGTCGGAGGTGATGCCGGCGCCGGCGAGGCGCGCGTACACCCGGGCGCCCCGGGCCGCGGCGTGCTCGGCCCGCTCCAGCACCACGATGCCGGCGCCCTCGCCGAGGACGAAGCCGTCCCGGCCCCGGTCCCACGGGCGGGAGGCCCGCTCCGGGTCGTCGTTGCGGGTCGACATGGCCCGCATCGAGCTGAAGCCGGCGATCGGAAGGGGGTGGATGACCGCCTCGGTGCCGCCGGCCACCACCACGTCGGCCCGACCGGAGCGGATGATGTCCAGACCGAGGGCGATCGCCTCGGCGCCGGTGGCGCAGGCGCTGGCCACCGAGTGCACGCCGGCCTTGGCGCCCAGCTCCAGCCCGACCCAGGCGGCCGGACCGTTCGGCATCAGCATCGGGATGGTGTGCGGGGAGACCCGCCGTGGGCCGGAGGCCTCCAGGATGTCGTCCTGGGCGAGCAGCGTGGTGGCACCACCGATGCCGGAGCCGACGCTGACGGCCAACCGCTCCCCGTCGAGGTCGGAGCCGGCGAGGCCGGCGTCCGCCCAGGCCTGCTGCGCCGCGATGATCGCGATCGCCTCGGAACGGTCCAGGCGGCGCAGGCGGACCCGGTCCAGCACCTCGGACGGCTCCACGGCCAGCTGGGCGGCGATCCGGACCGGCAGTTGCTCGGCCCACTCCTGGGTGAGGGCACTCACCCCGGAGCGGCCGGCGAGCATTGCGTCCCAGGTCGACGCGACGTCCCCGCCAAGCGGGGTCGTCGCGCCGAGCCCGGTGACGACGACGTCTGGACGACTCATGATCAGGACTGCGCCGCGATGTAGCTGACAGCGTCGCCGACGGTCTTCAGGTTCTGCACCTCGTTGTCCGGGATCTTGACGCCGAACTTCTCCTCGGCCGCGACCACGACCTCAACCATGGAGAGCGAGTCGACGTCGAGGTCGTCGGTGAAGGACTTCCCCTCGGCCACGTCGTCCGGGTTCACCCCGGCAACCTCTTCGAGGATCTCGGCGAGGCCGGTGGTGATCTCGTCACGGGTCATTGCGGTTGGTTCCTTTCATCGGGGTTCTCCGGCGGCCGGCGTCGCCGACCGCCAATCCTGGACGCGTACGCGCCCGAGGGGGTCATCAGGGGCAGCGGACAACCTGACCGGCGTAGGTCAGGCCGCCGCCGAAGCCGAACAGCAGCACCGGTGCGCCCGAGGGCACCTCCCGGCGCTCGACCAGCTTGGACAGGGCCAGCGGCACGCTCGCCGCGGAGGTGTTGCCGGACTCGACGATGTCCTTCGCGATGATCGCGTCGGGGATGTTGAGCCGCTTGGCGATGCCGTCGATGATCCGGGCGTTGGCCTGGTGCGGCACGAACGCGGCCAGCTCCGACGGGTCGACCCCGGCCCGCTCGCAGGCCTGCAGCGCGAGCGGCGCGATGGCGGTGGTGGCCCAGCGGAACACCGCCTGCCCCTCCTGCTGGATGTACGGGCGCCAGCCCTCGATGCGGACCGCGTCGCTCTTGTCCGGCACCGAACCCCAGACGACCGGGCCGATCCCGGTCGGCTCGTCGTCGGCGGTGGCGGAGACCACCGCGGCACCGGCCCCGTCGGCGAAGATGATGCAGGTGGAGCGGTCGGTCCAGTCGGTGAAGTCGGACAGCTTCTCCGCGCCGATGACGATCGCGTTGCGCGACGCCCCGGCCCGGATGGCGTGGTCGACGGTGCCCAGCGCGTACGCGAAGCCCGAGCAGGCGGTGTTGAGGTCGAACGCGCCCGGCGCGGTGATGCCCAGCTTGCCGGCGACCCGGCAGGCCACATTGGGGCTGCGGTCGATGGAGGAGCAGGTGGCGACCACGACCAGGTCGATGTCGGCGGCGGTCAGGCCCGAGTTGGCCAGTGCCTTGCCGGCAGCCGCGGCGGCCATGTCGGCGACCGTCTCACTGTCGGCGATCCGCCGGCTGACGATGCCGACCCGGTCGCGGATCCACTCGTCGTTGGTGTCGACGAGCTGGGCGATGTCGTCGTTGGTCACCACCCGGGAGGGCTGGTAGTGCCCCATCGAGACGATGCGACTGCCAGTCATGAACGGCCTCCGATACGGGCGATCAGGTCCCGTGCGGCCGGCAGGTCGTCCGGGGTGTTGAGGGTGACGATCTCCGGGGCGCCGTCGCCCTTGAGTTCCCGCTTGACCAGGCCGGCGAGGGTGCCGGCCGGGGGTAGTTCGATCACGCCGGTGACCCCGAGGTCGGCCAGCGTACGCATGCACAGGTCCCAGCGCACCGGCGCGGTGACCTGACGAACGAGGCGCCGCACCATGGCCGCGCCGTCGTCGACAGCGGTGCCGTCGAGGTTCGACAGCAGGGTGCGGGCCGGGTCCGCCGGGGTGATCCCGGCGGCTTCGGCGGCGAGCGCGGTCTCCGCCGGAGCCATGTACGGGGTGTGGAAGGCGCCGGCCACCTGCAGGCGGATGATCCGGGTCCGGGTGGGCGGCGCGGCGGCGAGCTTGTCGAGCCCGTCCAGGGCACCCGCGGCGACGATCTGACCGGCGCCGTTGCGGTTGGCCGGGTAGAGCCCGTTCGCCTCGATCGCGGCGATCACCTCGTCGGGATCACCACCGAGCACCGCGGCCATTCCGGTCGGCTCCAGCGCACACGCGGCGGCCATCTCCCGGCCGCGCACGCCGGCCAGGGTGATCGCGGCGTCGGCCGACAGCACACCGGCCAGGGCGGCGGCACCCAACTCACCGACGCTGTGGCCGGCGGTGACGGCGACGCCGTCCAGCGGCAGGTGCTCGGCCGCGAGCAACGCCGCGGCGACCAGCAACGGCTGGGTGCGGGCGGTGTCCTTGATCTCGTCGGCGTCGGCGTTGGTGCCCAGGTGCAGCAGGTCGACCCCGGCCAACGCCGACCAGTCGCGCAGTCGCGCCTCAGTGCCGGTCAGGTCGAGCCAGGGGGTCAGGAAGCCGGGTTTCTGAGAACCCTGGCCGGGACTAAGTACGGCGAGCACGTCTATGACTCTCCCGGATAATGGCGGGTAACGCGGTGCCGCCTTCGACCAAACCACACTAGGACCTTTAGAGGTTTCCTACAAAGATCGGCGGGGATCATCCTCGGTTTGGGCGGATTTCCGAGTAGCCGGGGTCATTGTCTGAGTCGGGACCGGCGAGGCCAGCGGGGTGACCGGATCCAACCGACCCACGGTCAGCGCGACCTGAAGGGCGAACGCGTCGCGCGGCGACAGTGGCGAGAACCCGGTCACCTCGGCGATCCGGCGCAACCGGTAGCGCACCGTGTTCGGGTGCACGAACAGCGCCCGGGCCGCGCTCTCCAAGGTGCCACCGGCGGCCAGGAAGGCGTCCAGGGTGGCCAGCAGTTCCCCACCGGCGCGCACCAGCGTCGCGTACACATCGTGACGCAGCCGCCGACGGGCCTCGGTGTCGCCGGCGAGGGCCCGCTCCGGCAGCAGGTCCGCGGCCGGCACCGGCCGGGGCGCGCTCGGCCAGGCCGGTGCGGCCCGAAAGCCGGACAGCGCGGCCCGCGCCGACTCGGTCGCCTCGTCCAGGCTCGGTACGGCGGGACCGACCACCACCGGGCCGTCCCCGAACGCGCTCAGCAGCTTCGCGGTGGCGGTCAGCGGGTCAGGTGCGCCGCCCAGCACGATCACCAGCCGGTCGCCGTGGACGCCGCCGATCACCTCCACGCCGATCCGGCGGGCCTGCCGGTAGACCACGTGCAGCACCGCGGAGACCTCGCCGCCGGGCGACCGACCGACAGCCACCGCCACCGGCGGCGCGTCCGCCCAGCCGAGAGCGGCGGCCCGACTGGCGAGGACGTCCGGCGAGTCACCGCGCAACAGCGCGTCGACGAGCAGCGCCTGCAACCGGGCGTCCCAGGCGCCACGCGACTCGGCGGCCCGCGCGTACACCCGGGCGGCGGAGAACGCGATCTCCCGGGAGAAGCGCAGCACCGCCTCGCGTAGCTGCTGCTCCTCACCTTCAGCGGCCAGGTGCGACACCTGCTCCTCGACCACGTCGATCGTCACCTTGATCAACGCCACGGTCTGCTGGAGGGTGATCGACCGGGCCAGCGCCTGCGGGGCGGCGGCGAAGACCTCGTCCGAGACCTCCTGGGTGCTGTCCGCGGTGCCGCCGCCCTCGCGCAGCCACTGCACCAGCGACCTCGCGCCCGCCTGCGCCACCAGCATCACCCAGGAACGCTGGTCGGCCGGCAGCGCCCGGAACCAGGGCAGCGTCTCGTCCATCCGGGCCACGCTGGAGGTGGCCAACGCCCCCGCCGATCGTTCGATCCGGCGCAGCGTGGCCGACAGCTCCCCACCGCCCGGCGTGCTCACCGCCCTAGCCTGACACGTCGTGAGCAGGCCAACCACGCCGGCACCGGTCCGCCGCGTACCCAGTGGGCCGGTCTCACGACTGCGGGGGAGCGGGCAGGCCCACCTCCTGGGCCAGGATGGCGGCCTGCACCCGGCTGCGTAGGTCCAGCTTCGCCAGGATCCGGCTCACATGGGTCTTCGTGGTGCTCTCCGCCAGCACCAGCCGATCGGCGATCTGCTGGTTGGACAGACCCAACCCGAGGCAGGCCAGCACGTCACGCTCACGCGGGGTGAGGGTGTCCAGCGCGGCCCGCGTGTCAGCCGACGCACCCGGCGCGGTGGCCGCGAAGGCGGTGATCAACCGACGGGTCACAGTGGGCGCGATGAAGCCGTCGCCCCGCGCCACCGTCCGCACCGCGCCGACCAGGCCGTCGGCGTCGGTGTCCTTGAGCAGGAACCCGGCCGCCCCGGCCCGCAACGCCCCGAAGACGTACTCGTCCAGGTCGAACGTGGTGAGCACCAGCACGTCGGCGAGCCCTTCGCTGACGATCGCCCGGGTCGCGGAGATCCCGTCCCGGCGCGGCATCCGCACATCCAGCACCGCCACGTCGGGGCGCAACTCCCGGCACAGGCGCACCGCGGCGTCGCCGTCGGCCGCCTCGCCGACCACCTCGACACCCGCCGAGCCGTTCAGGATCAGGGCCAGTCCGGCTCGTACCGCCGGCTGGTCGTCGGCGAGCACCACCCGTACCGTCGCCGGGGCCGTGTCGTCCGACGGCCGCGCCGGCCCGGTCACCCGCCCTCCCCGGTGGGCAGGGCCGCCCGTACCTGCCAACGGCCGTCGTGCGGCCCGGCGGTGAACCGGCCGGCCAGCAGCGTGGCCCGCTCCCGCATGCCGATCAGCCCGGCCCCGGCGCCCGGCAGCCCGGCCCCGCCCCCACGCACCGGGTTCTCCACAGTCAGCACCACCTCGGCCGGCCGGTACGCGATCGTCAGCTCCGCCTCACCAGTACCGTGCTTGAGCGCGTTCGTCAGGGACTCCTGCACGATCCGGTACGCGGCGAGGTCCACCCCCACCGGCAACGCGCCCGGCGTGCCATCGGTCCGGACCCGCACAGCGAGGCCGGCAGCCCGGACCCGGTCGACCAGTCCGTCCGCCTCGGCCAGCCGCGCGGTGACCACCTCCGGCGCGGCCGGGTCGGCGCTGGTCCCCGGCTCGCGCAGCACCTCGATCATCTGACGCATCTCGGCGAGGCCCTGCACGCTGCTCTCCCGGATCACCCGCAACGCCGACTCCACCTGACCGCGATCCAACCCGGGTACGGAGAGTACTGCGGTGGCGTGGATGGCCACCGCGCTGAGGTGGTTCGCGACCACGTCGTGCAGCTCCCGGGCCATCCGCGCCCGTTCGGCGCTGACCGCCTGCCGACGGTCCAACTCGACCAGCCGGGCGGTCTGCTCGGCCCGCGCCCGCTCGGCGGCGGCCTGATCTCGGTACTGCCGCACGCTGATGCCGGTCAGGACCGGCAGGAGGCCGACGAGCACCACCAGCACGCCGATGGCCACCCCGCTCCACTGGTCGGAGAGGATCACGCCGACGACCGCACCGAGCACGCTCAGCCCGATGGTCGCCCACAGCAGCCACCGCCACAGCCGTGGCGGACCGTAGACACAGGCGTCGTAGAGGACCTGCGTGTAGATCAGGATCGCGCCCAGCGAGCCCCCGAGCGCGATGTCCACCACCACTGCCACGGTGCCGACGGCGAGGCTGGCACGCGGGGCGGCGCGGCGCAGACCCACCGCGACGCACATCGCCAGCAGCGACGGCAGGAACAGGACCGCGGGCACGTCCGGGTGCGGACGGATCTGCGGTTGCCAACCCAGGGTCCACAGCACCAGCCCGCCGGCCAGCGACGCCCCGGCCAGCGCCAGGTCCCGGCCGCGAGTGCCGGAGCCGAGCCACGGTGGCGGACGCATGCCCCGATCCCACCACAGTCGCACCGGGTCGGAGTCCGACCGGGGGAGGAGACCGCCGCCCGCGACATGCGCCGAAAGGGGTACGCGGGCCGCGCCTCCCACGCCCTCTGCGTCATCGACCGGGCTGAGGGCGGGGCGCAGGCGCTCGCCCATCACGGCGTGACACTGCGGGCGCTCTTCGCCAGCGCCGACCTGGAGGCTCACCGCGCCCGCTGACCGCCGGTCCGCCGCGCCGCCGAACCTCACGGTGAACGACACGAAAAGAAGCTGTGAACTGCGTAACCGGCTCTCGCGCTCAGCGGCGTCTCCGGGGACCGGCCGGTCCGGACCCCGGGTACGCTGCGCGCGGCCCGTCGGTCCCGGCCAGTACGGTGACAGGGCACCTCGGGGAGCATTCGAGGGTGAGGCGAGCGTGAGGAGACCGGGGATGGCGCACGGGGAGGCCGAGCACGGCTGCGCCCAGGGCGAGCCCTGCCGGCCGGGGCACCACGACCCGCAGGCGGCTGGCAAGCCCCGCCGGCCGGTCGGCGGTGCGCCATCGCACCCGGTGGAGCCGTTGCCGGGGCGCATCGACGACGAGCCCGCGCTGCCGCGCCAGCGCTCTGCCGAGCCCGACTCGGACGTTCCCGCTGGTTGCCTCAGTGAACTTTCCGGCTGGGCCGGGGCGCACCGGCACGGCGCGGTCCGGCCGCGTCCACGAGCCACCCGCCGGGAGCGCCCACCGCGCCGCTGGTGCTGAACACCGCGTTGCAGTGCCCGGTAGGCACACCGCGTTGCAGTGCCCGGTAGGCACACCGCGTTGCAGTGCCCGGTCGGCACACCGCGTTGCAGTGCCCGGTAGGCACACCGCGTTGCAGTGCCCGGTCGGCCGACGCACCCGCTGACCAGCGAGTGCGTCGGACCGTCGCGTGTTGTTGCGGGTCAGCGAGAGCGTGACCTCAGCGCGTGCGCCAGCTCAGCGCGTGCGCCAGCTCAGCGCGTGCGCCAGCTCAGCGCGTGCGCCAGCTCAGCGCGTGCGCCAGCTCAGCGCGTG